>CAZRXJ010000032.1:0-11179 GCA_964604025.1 uncultured Saprospiraceae bacterium
TATTACAACAAAGACTTGGACTCATGGAATCTTTCTTTCATGGAAAGAGTAGTGGTTTTGACCCATTGATTTCTTATTTGCAATCTCCTATTTTGAGAAAAAATGGAGCATTGCATATTCTTGAATCAGATGATGTATCCATACCGATCAACTGTTATCTACTTGATAGCGGATCTGCTCGATCTGGTAAGGATATGATAAAGTTATTTTCGGATAATTATAATCTCAATAAGAGCAAGGCAGAGGACTTAGCTCAGACTAATAATATGATTACAAATCATTCACTAAGAGATTCAAATACGACTGATTACTATACCTTGATAAAGAAGATCAGTCAATTACAACAAGAAGTTATGCCATACATGATTGTTGAGCACCTAAAAGATCTATGGCAGGAAGGCCTTGATACAGACGATTACTATATAAAGATTTGCGGCGCAGGAGGAGGGGGTTATTATCTCGTATTTTCACTACAAGAGATTTCTAATCTAAGCACTTTCCAACTTCAAAGAGTGAATTTTTAGTGCTATGTATTGTAAAAAATAAAATTGAAAATCAAACTTATTTTCTGTCAACTGTCATCCGTCACCTGCCTTCTACCATCCAGGTATAAAGTTCAAACCAAATACCACTTTTCCATTCTCCTGCAGTGGATATGCTGCATACGGCTCAAGTATCAAGGCACCAAGCACGTTGACCCTTAAGGAAGCACCTACGCTCATTGCCAATTCAGGTTTTAAGCCAACAAAATCGCTGCTTAATTCTCTAATTTCATCAAAGGCAATTCCGGCATCGAAGAAAAGGGCTAAATCTGTAAACAGAACCTTAGACCCTATCAATGCCAATTGCTTTGGCCCTGTAAATGGTGTTCTAATTTCAAAAGAAGTTAAAGCCACTTTAGAACCAAAGAGTTGCTCAGAGCGAAGACCGTTACCTATATTGGAAGGATTGTTTCCAAAAGCAAAATCATAACCTCTTACAAAACCCATCTGTCCGATAAACGTAGGAAAGATAGAATTGACGTCTTCTTCGAAGCGGGCTGATCCCAATGCTCTAAAAGCAAGAGAAAAAGGTTTAGCCCAGATGTACTTTCTATAATCAGCCAGTACACCGATATAGTCGTTGACACCATAACTTTTTTCAATTGACAATCTGTATCGCTGACCATATAATGGAGACGTCAGACCAAAGTGTGAGTTGTCTCCTACCAACCCTATATTAACGCTCCCTATCAATCCCTTTTGTAATGTAAAAAATTGATTAAAGGTAATCTCATCACCCACTTCCAGTCTTTCTCTTTCTCGCCCTAAGAAGACTATACCATCTTCCGTAAAGAAGTTTTTAGTTTGATCTAATCTGAAACTTCTATTGCCGATACTTGCACCACCTTCTAATCTAAGTGTAGTGCTCAGTGGATAATGCGCAAAGAGACTTCCTTCATCATCATATATTCTAAGGATGTTAACTTCATCAACAAGACTATTAATAGTGTTCCCTTCACTGATTTCAATTCGTTCTCTACCGAAATTTCTAAATCCTGTCCGCGCCGGCACACGTGATACACCACCACCCCAAGCCAATTGATTTTTACGATTGATGTAATTTACTCTTCCTCCAAAGTCAGTAAGCTCTCCATTTAGAGCAAGTTGTGAAAAGATCTGATGATTACCTAGAATGTCTCCAAATAGCAAGTCTATACCACCTTGCAATCCAGTGTATGAGCCAAATGTACTGTTGGTAACACCAACACCTGCGCCTCCACCGATATAGTCCAATTTGAAATTTGGCTTGTATCGTCTCTGCTTCACATCGTCTTTTGATATAGTTGCATACTTATCTATGCTATTGAGGTTTGCGTTTACAATATCAGTTTTGTTTAAACCGACAACTGGTAGAGTAGCTGCGGCAAAATCAACACTAGACGGGTCTACTTTTTGATTGAGCAATTGGTCCGAAGACGCACTCTTTATAATATATTGATCTCCGTAATAGTGTGTAAAGAGAACTCTGTCTCTTTTTGTGCTTGCGGAAAGAACTGGAGAAAAGCGAGATATCCCACTCAGTCCAGTTAGAAAATCTGTCATCATGTATACTTCACCGCTTGATACAGAATATAAATACATGTTGCGGTACCCATCCCGATTAGACATGAAGTACACGTTGTCGTCATGATTATAACTTGGATTGATATTATCAGCCCCATGAAATATATCCAATATCTGTACCTCACCTGAAGGGTAATCCATAACTGCAAGATCATAGGTGTACTTCCCATTAGTGCGACCTTCTTCAAAACTTCTTTGATCTGTACTAAATATGAGCTTACTACCATCACTATTGAAGTTAGCTTGAATCTCAGAGTATATGTTGTCTGTGAGTTGTCTTACCCTTTTAGATTTCACATTGATGGCGTATAGGTCCGTTTGCCCTTCAACACTGCCTGTGATTATAATTTCTTTGCCATTAGGTGACCAAGTGGGATTAGTCAATGCGGGTACTCCTTTTACTGCAAATGTCTCTTCGGTCTTACCATTTTCTGCATTTTTAATAACCACGACATTAGCACCTTTTTTAAAACCTATAAAAGCAAATTGCTTACTATTGGGTGACCAAGTACCTGCTGATTCTAAAAAGTTGAAATTGTCAAGATCACCATCTTTTACCAGACTCGAAAGTTTAGTTTTAATTTTGCCAGTTCTTGCGTCAGCTAAAAAAACATCGGTTGAGAATAAATCTTTTTCTGATAGATATACAACCCAACGTCCATTAGGACTGAGAGATGGAGAGACATTTATCCTTCCGCTGTTCTTTTTTGACAACAAAGTTTTTCCGATTCTACTTTCTTTTTGATCACGTAAGTAGTTACCAAAGTGAGTCCTCAAAGAGCTTTCCCAGATATTGCTCAAGGATTTGACATCAGTGTCAAATACTGATTGAACGCCGAGAGCCACACCATACTTAGCAGTTTCTTTTAAGAATGGTTTCAGTGATTGATCTCCATATAATCCAGCTATGAATGACCAAGCAGCCTGTCCATATCGATATGGAAAATATTTTGGATTAGCCATTTTTTCTAAAGATGGTACGTCATCATTAAGTATGGCATTGCGCATCCACATAGAAGTATATGCGTCAACTCTACCAAGAGACATATATTCAGCCATCCCTTCTATAATCCAAAGTGGAACATTGCTAAGTGATCGTATGGATGTAGAATCTCCACCTATAATAATATCAAATTGAAATGCATGAACTAACTCATGACCCAGAACATGATGTGTCTGTTGATTAGAAAAAGTTACAGGCATAATAACTCGATTCTTAAGACTTTCTGTTACGCCTCCAGTACCCACTCCTATACCACCTGATATTGTATTAGTCTGTTGAAACTCTGCATGATTATTATAAAAGATCAAAGGGTTATTTTCTAACAATTCATGCCCGAGTGCTTCGCTATGATAATCATACCACAACTCAGTATCTTCCGCAAGATTTTGTACAGCAGTCTTGTTTTTCAAATAGTAATGAATGTCAAAGTGCGGCGTCTCTTTCAACTTGAAATCGAAACTTCTATACCTTGGCGTGTTCTTACCAAAGTATTGAGCTGACAAATTAGAAAACGAAAAGAGTAAGATGAAGAGGGATGCGAGGATTCTCATAAGCTACAGATTTATGATGAATTGATTGATATAACTGAGCGAATTTTCCATTTGTTATAAAGGCATATTTAACGTCAGTTAAAGAATCATTAAATTTTGGTTGAGCGTCCGCTTGCCTTCAGAAGCCTTTGGTGAGATATGATACATGTCAATAGACAAAGTGACAGTTACTTTTTTCTTGCATTGGCCAAATTGTCTGTTATTTAGAGGATTTAGAGCTTTGGTCAAACATTTGATGTTACCATAACAGAAGAAAAGAAATATATGACTTACGATAATTTTACAATCAAGTCTCAAGAATTAATTCTGCGCGCACAACAGATAGCAGGAGGATTAGACCAACAATCGGTGGATACGGTTCATTTACTTAAAGCACTGTTTGAGATAGATGATCAACTAGCGGATTTTCTCTTTAATAAAATGGGCGCTAATCTCATACAATTAAAAAAAGAGATCAACAAAGCCATAGAATCGTTTCCTAGAGTTGAAGGATCAGATAAGCAGTACTTGACTAATGATTCAAATAAAGCCCTGGCAAAGGCCAAAAAACTCTTGAAAGATTATGGAGATGAATTTATCTCTATCGAACTGATACTACTAGGCATACTTGCGGGTAATGACAAAGCTTCTAAAATAATGAAAGAAGTGGGCGTTACTCAGAAAGGCCTCAAAGCTGCAATTGCAGAAATCAGGAAGGGCAGCAAGATTACCGATCAAAGCAGTGATAGCTCATACAATTCTTTAAAGAAGTTTGCCATCAACCTCAATGAGCGCGCTGAGTCTGGGAAATTGGATCCTATAGTAGGACGAGATGAAGAAATCAGGCGTATGATGCACATCTTGTCCAGAAGAAAAAAGAACAACCCGATCCTTATAGGTGATGCTGGTGTTGGGAAAACGGCTATAGTCGAAGGGATAGCCTGGCGGATCGTTAAGCAAGATGTTCCAGAAAACCTGCTGTCCAAAAAAATATTTTCTTTGGATATAGCTGCCTTGATAGCAGGTGCAAAGTTCAAAGGAGAATTTGAAGAGCGACTTAAAGCAGTTATTAATGAAGTCAACAAGTCAGATGGAGAAGTGATATTATTCATAGATGAGATCCATACTTTGATTGGCGCAGGAGGAGGAAGTGGTGCCATGGATGCGGCTAATATCTTAAAGCCTGCTTTAGCGAGAGGAGAATTGAGGACCATTGGAGCAACGACATATGATGAGTATCAGAAGTACTTTGAAAAAGACAAGGCCTTGGTTAGACGGTTTCAGACGGTATATGTAGATGAACCAAGTGTAGAGGACACAATCTCTATCCTAAGGGGCATTCAAGACAAATATGAAGTCTACCATAAGATTGACATATTGGATGAAGCATTGATCGCAGCAGTAGAGTTGTCACATAGATACATAGCTGAGCGCAAGCTTCCAGATAAAGCAATTGACTTAATTGATGAGGCTGCCGCCAAATTAAGATTAGAGCTAGACTCTGTCCCAGAAGAGATCGATGAACTCAATCGTAAAGTGAGACAATTAGAAATAGAACGAGAAGCTATAAAACGCGAGAAAGACGAAAAGAAATTAAAGCGTATCAGTGCTCAGATAGCCAATGCTAAAGAAGGTCTAGAATCAAGAACTGCGGCTTGGAAAAGCGAGAAGGAGATTGTAGACCACATGCAGACTATCAAAAAGCAAATAGAAGAATTAGAACAACAAGCAGAGAAAGCCGAAAGGGATAGTGACTTTGAGTTAGTGGCAAAGATTAGATATGGCGATCTTAAAGAGAAAGAGGCTATGCTCAAAGTAGCAGAAGAGAAGCTCCATAATCTACCTGAAGAAAGTCGATTTACCAATGAAGAAGTAACAGGTAATGATATAGCGGATATCGTGGCAAAGTGGACAGGCATACCTGTTGCAAAGATGTTGCAGAGTGAGAAAGAAAAGTTGTTACATCTTGAAGATGAGTTAGGGAAGATGTTGATCGGTCAGAAGGAAGCCGTTATTGCCGTTTCGGATGCTGTAAGAAGAAGCCGAGCTGGATTACAAGACGAAGGTAAACCCATCGGTTCTTTTATATTTCTCGGTCCAACGGGTGTTGGTAAGACTGAACTAGCCAAGTCGTTGGCCAAAGTACTGTTCGATGATAAAAATGCGATCACTCGTATAGACATGAGTGAATTTCAAGAGAAGCACTCTGTGTCTCGATTGGTTGGGGCACCTCCTGGATATGTAGGGTACGATGAAGGGGGGCAACTGACTGAGGCCGTTAGGAGAAAACCATATTCTATCGTACTCTTGGATGAGATAGAAAAAGCTCATCCCGACGTATTCAATATTTTACTTCAAGTATTAGATGATGGTAGACTTACAGATAATAAAGGTCGAGTGGCCAACTTTAAGAATACGATTATCATTATGACTTCCAACATGGGAGCGCCAACGATATTGGAGAATTTTGAAGATCTACAGAATGTCGCTGAGAAGCATCGAGCAGATATTATTGAGACTACTAAAGTTGAGGTGTTTGAAGTATTGAAAGAATCGTTGCGGCCTGAATTTCTCAATCGTATAGATGAGAAGATCATGTTCTTACCATTGACGAAGGAAGAAATCAAGCTGATAGCCGACTTGATGTTAAGAGGTGTGAGAGGCAACTTAAAAGAGCGCAGTATAGGGATAGAGTTCAATGATAAGGCGATGAACATGTTGGCCGACTTAGGTTATGACCCACAGTTTGGAGCAAGACCATTGAAGAGGGTCATACAAAAGGAGATCGTCAATGAATTGTCCAAGTACATTCTATCTGGGAAAGTAAGCGATGGGGATTTAATCGAAGTGAGTACAGATGCGAAGGGATTTAAGTTTGATATTCAAGAAGGAGTGGTAGAGGAAGAGGAGTAGAAGAAACAATGTCTGGTTTAAATTGAAATGTTGCCTGACCTCTAACCATTCAAAATCATGCAAAAAAAAAGCCCGCTCGTATGAGCAGGCTTTTTTTATTCTAAAGGCAGTAACAGTTTACCCTTCCAACTTGTAGGTAGCAGGAAGTGTGTACAACACTCTTACTGCTTTACCTCTTTGTTTTCCAGGTGTCCACCCTTGGGGTAGATTATTCATTGAGTTGATGACTTTCAAGGCAGCTTCTCCGCAGCCAGCACCAATATCTCTAACGATTTTTGCATCAGTTACTTTGCCGTTCTTCTCAACGACAAATCTGATAAATACCCTTCCTTCTACGCCATTCTCTCTGGCGATAGCGGGATACTTGATGTTTCCTTGGATGTACTTAATCAGTTTTTCATCTGAACAAGCCTTATCCGTACAACCACCAAATAATGGCATCTGCTCCACAACCTTAAAAATCTCATCCACTTCCGGCTCTGGCGGTGGTGGTGGAGGAGGAGGTGGTGGTGGTGGTGCCTCTTCTACTGGTGGAGGCGGTTCTTCAAATACTGTTTCTTCTTCCACTGTCTGATCTTCAAACTCTGGCTGCTCTTCTTCTTCGATTTCCTCTTCTGGTACCTCTTCAATCACCGGTGGTGGAGGAGGTGGAGGTGGAGGAGGCGGTTCTGCTGTACGAGGAGGCTCGATCTCGATTTCTTCATCGATCTCAAGACTGTACTGAGAGACATCTATGTTCTTCTCATATGTCGTCCAACTAAAACCCAGAACTGTCATCGCTAATGCTGATGCAAGTCCTAATCGTAACAAAGTGCCACTATGTCTAAAGATGTCAACATCAGGATACTTAACTCTTGCTTTGAGAGGAGAAGCAAAGTCTTGACCTTCGTACTTCTCTGCCAGATTCTCTTTGGAACCAAACATGTTTCTCATCACAAAAATCAAGGCTACAATCAAGACGATAAGGGCTATAAAGGCCATACCGACTTGGCTACCTGTTAATGCGATATCCATAACCTATGATTTGTTTTCGATAGTTAAAAAATTCGCTCACTATTTCGAGCAAGCATAATATTAGTAATATTCTCCATAAAGGTCAAATGACTTCCCTTTTATCTTCTATGTATTTTACTAACCAACGACAATTTACCAGTATTGTAAATTAACATATTATTATTCTTTTTAAGGTATAGGCTCTTTAGCCTAAATGTTAGGTCAATTTAAAAGTGATTGGCAAGGTGAACTTGACAGGCAATGCTCTTCATTTATGCATAGCTGCTTGCCATTTTGTCGTTGAACTTGAATTCAGATGCTCCACTTGAGCATTCATAACAAAAGAAAAACTGAGATATGATACAAGTGGAAACCTAAACATCAATTCAGTTTAAAAGTTACTGGCATGCGATATAACACTCTTACCGCATTACCATTTTGTTTGCCAGGTTGCCAAGTAGTTTCCTTGTTCATCACTTTCAAGACGCGCTCTACTTCTGTATCGCAACCGCCACCAATACCTCTGAGTACTCTAATACCACTTAATTTTCCATTTTTCTCAACAACAAACTCAGCAGTTACCATACCACTGATACCATTCTCTCTTGCTATGTTAGGGTATCTGACTTTTTGGTAGATATAATTCATGAGTTCCTTATCAGAGCAAGCTTTGTCATTGCATTCTCCAAATCTTGGCATTTGCTCTACTACTTTGTGGATCTCTGCGATATCATCTTTCGGCTCTTCAGGTAAAGGAAGAGGAAGGGGAGCAGCTTTTGTAGGTTCTGGAACTTCGAAAACTGACTCCAACGGTTCATCGATGTCGATAGATACGTCTACAAGATCATCTTGTTCTTCGAGAATGATATCATCCTCAACGATTTCAATTTCTTGTGGTTTAGGAGGCGGCGGTTCATGATAAGTATTTGGAATGACTAAAAAATCTTCATCAATTGGAAAATAATCCACTAAATAAACCTCCTTCTCATACACAGTCCAACTGATGGCCATCACTGCGAATAATAAACTGCAAGCCAAACCAACACCAAGCCGCTGACTTCTTTTGCGCAAAAAGCTTTTGCTAGCATATTTGGTGCGCGTGCTTAACTTGCTGATACCAGAAGATGTAATGTCTTCAAGGTTATGCTTATGATGATACAGACGATAAAGAACGATAGCTATGATGATGATAGCCCCCAGGCTGATTAATCCAATTAAGACTTGTGTTCCAGTTAACTCTAACATGGCTCATCTAATTAAAGAGTGATTAAGCACTGATACACCTGATATTTACAGAAGTGTCAACGCCTTAAAATCAACAGAGCGATAACCACGCCGATCACATCGGCCGCAAAGTCATAGACATCTCCATGTCTGTCTTCAAGATAGAGTTGTATCAACTCTGTACTCATGCCATATAGGCTGATCAAGACAAAGAGTATCCAAACCTTGTACTGAACTTGTCTTTCCTTAAGAGCCTTCGCTACAAAAAAAGTCAAGATTGCAAAAAGTATCACATGCGCTATCTTATCGAGCCCGGGGATCAATAAGTCATCTTGAACATCAACTGCACCACCCGATAATACTAGTAAGAGTGTAACAATTATAGCCCAGATGCTAGCCGCTACCGTATACTTGATGCTACTCTGTTGTTGCATCACTTATAAGATGATTATAATTAGAAAAGTGGTGTGCGTTGGATTGTTGTTTTCAATATTTGACAATGTAGTTTTTCTCGTTGCTATTAAAGTCGGGACATTCAAGGGATTAGCCTAGGATTAATCCTCTTGTCAAGTTCTATCCGATTAGCGCCTCATATGCTTCTGCAGAGAGCAGATCTGCGACTTGGGTATCATCACTGATCTCTACCTTGATGATCCATCCTTTGCCATAAGGATCTTCATTGATAGCTGCAGGGTTATCCCCTTCTGATTCGTCTAATTCTTTGTTGAATTCGATTACTTTGCCAGACAAAGGCATGAAAAGATCAGATGTCGTTTTCACGGCTTCTACCGTACCAAATACTTCATCCTTAGCTATTTCTTCGTCTAGTGTTTCGACTTCTACATAGACGATCTCTCCTAGTTCGCTTTGTGCATGATCTGTCACACCGATGGTAGCTATATTCCCATCAATAGAAACCCACTCGTGTTCTTTTGTATACTTTAGATTAGCTGGACTGGCCATATATCTACTTCTGTTTTTATGCTTCTTTTATAAATTCTCTTACCCAATCAAGTGTCACTGATTTTGGTCGTTCTAATGAAAAACCAAGTGCTCTTGACCAACACAATGCAGCTAATACGCCAAGTGCTCTTGATACACCAAATAAGACCGTATAGTAACTGTATTCGCTAAGACCATAATGAACTAAGATCGCTCCACTATGAGCATCGACATTTGGCCAAGGATTTTTTACTTTACCAAGTCCCTCTAAGATAGGAGGTACGACTTCGAAGAGTTTCCATACTACATTAACAATCTTGCTATCTGCAAGATGCGCTTCCGCAAATACTCTTTGTGCTGTAAATCTTGGATCTGGCTGTCGCAACACAGCATGACCATATCCAGGTATCACCTTTCCGCCATCAAGTGTCTTCTGTACATATGCGGCAATATCTTCTTTGCTGGGATCATCTGTGTTCAACTCCTCTAACATCTCAAAGATAAACTTGATTACTTCTTGGTTCGCAAGACCATGAAGTGGCCCTGCAAGAGAATTCATACCACCAGCAAATGACATATAAGCGCTACTTAATGTCGATCCTACTAAGTGAACCGTATGAGCAGATGCGTTACCGCCTTCATGATCGGCATGAATCGTTAGATATAATCTCATTAGACTTTTGAATTCGTCATCTGAGATACCCAACATGTGTGCAAAGTTGCCTGCCCAATCTAGGCTAAGGTCGGGTTCTATATGATTGTTATCATGAAATGTCTTTCTATATATATAGGCCGCAATTCTCGGTAATTTTGCAATGAGGTTCATCGCATCTTCATAGGTTGCATCCCAATAATCATACTTGCTCATGCCCTCTGCATATCTCTTAGAGAAGACACTCTCACTCTCCATTGATACGATAGCCGCGCTGAATTGAGACATCGGATGCGTATGGCCAGGTAGTGCGTCAAGAACTGCATAGGTATGTGCAGGTATAGAAGCTCTTTTTTCCCACTCGTCACTCAGCCAATCAACTTCTTCTTGTGTTGGAATCTCATCAACCAACATCAACCAAAAGAGACCTTCTGGCAATGGCTGATCGTCTCCTTTACGTGATGGAAGTAATTTTCTTAATTCCGGTATCGAATATCCACGAAATCTTATGCCCTCAACAGCATCAAGGTTAGAAGTTTCCCAGATCATACTTTTGACACCCCTCATGCCTCCAAAGATCTGTCTCAACGAGACTTCATCAGCTTTTTTGGCACCATGTTCTTTTACGAGCGCTTTGACTTCCTTAGCAAGAGCTGAAGCTTTAATTCTAAATTTTTCTTTTAACATGTCCATGGGTAGCAAAGGGGTTATCGTTAATTAATTAAAGTTCCTGCGAAATTAAGGCTACGACTACAATAATTCTCAATAATCTTAATATTTAAATTATGACGGATAATTCTATAGTGAAATATGTCTC
>CAZRXJ010000033.1:0-11051 GCA_964604025.1 uncultured Saprospiraceae bacterium
CATTGATGGTGTTACATACAAAAAGAGCGATCCATTGACTATTGATCAATTTGCCGCAAGGCTAAGAAGTGCTGGCATCATGGTCACCGTCAGAAAGAGTAGGGGACAAGACATTGATGCGGCATGTGGTCAACTAGCTAATAAAGTTTGATATGTCTTTTTCTGTGGGTCACAACTTTTACAGTTGCTTTTACGCACTGATAATCAATTCTAATAATTCGTGGCTTTAGCCATATTGAACCTCCTAAAGAATAGTATCAACTAGGCTTGTAGTCGGTCATTAGGATTTTGATCTCTACCCTCTGATTGACTTTTCGGGCCTCCATGTCTCTTTTGTCGTTAGGTTTTATAGGCTTGCGCTTACCATATCCTTTATAATAAAGTCGCTTAGCACTTATGCCTTTTTGAGCCAGATAAGAAGCTACAGCTTTGGCCCTCTCAGATGACAGTTGATCAGCCATCCTTGGGCTCAACATTGTATTGGTATGTCCACCTACCTCGATAACAAGATTGGAATTGACCTTCATAAATTCAAAGACTTGCTCAAGCGCTTCCAAAGAACTCATCGTAAATGAAGAAGAATCGTAATCAAAGTAAATCGTATTGACCCTGATGATTTGATTTTTGTTAAAATTCTTGGCATTAAGCCCTGGGATTGTACTTTTTTGCTTTACGGGTTCTGCTATGACTTCCTTGATTTGTTCGGCGATTACTACATCTTCTTCTATAAGTGGTTCGGATATCGGAGCAGGCGCAGTTTTGACAGGTATCTTTGCCCTTGGCGGTGCATTAGCTATGATTTCATCAGATTCATTAGCTGGTAACTCTTCATTATCACACGGCACTTCTTTGATTAATGAGGCATTGTCTAACAACAGATGTCCATTATAAGGAAACAAAGTAGGCACCTTATAGAATGCCTCAAGCGTGAAGTAATTGACTGATTTGTTTGGTCTAAACTCAAACTCAAATGTTCTCCAATCATCGTTAGAAACAGTCACAGACTCTCCAAGGAGTTCTTGCTTACCACAGACGCCATTCCCACCCCAGATCCGAAGGACCGCTGGTTTAGTATAATTTTCTATTTGCTTTGTGACTTTTGATCCACTTACGTAAAATTCTGATCTAGACAACTCAATATTAAAACTGTAACATTTACCTTCTTCAATAGTGGTACTCAATCGCTGAGACAGTAATTCCCAAGAATCATTGTCCCTAACAACCATACCAAGATAGGTCCGTCCATCAGATGGTTGCTTTGTTACTTGCCAAGCATTGATCGGATGTATATCAGGCGGCGTCTCATTAGGAAAAAGAATCTTACTACAGTCATACCATCCTTTTATACCTATATCATATGCGCCACCTCCACGATGAGGCAGATCCTCAAAAGAAGGATTATTGATGGCTATCTCAACATCTTGACCATAAGATATTGACATATGAATCAATAAGAATAATAGGATTAGGGTTCGAATCATGAATGTAAAGACTAAGTCACGACAATTTAATGGCTTTCGCGATTATTTGCAACGATCTAACGTCTTTATAACGAGATCTTTAGATCATATAACATTAAAGAAATGTGAAAGGTCGTAATTATTCACCAACAGGTGCTAATCTTACCTTTAACCCATCAATTGAGTCTTGCATTTTTATCTGACAACCCAAGCGACTATTGTCTTCTACAAAGAATGCCTGATCTAACATATCTTCTTCATCATCTGAAGGAGTTGACAACTCGTGATCTGTTTCAACATATACATGACATGAAGCACACAACGCCATACCACCACATGTGCCTTCTACATCAAGTTCAGAAGCCTTACAGATCTCCATGAGATTGAAGTTCATATCAGTAGGTGCCTCTATCTTGTGTTCTTCCCCTTCCCGATCTGTGACCGTTATGTTGATTATGTTGTCTTCCATCTACTGATACCCGTTACTTGTCGGCTTTGTTATTCAAATCCATTGACGCCTGCAACAGTAGTGTATTTGAAACTCAACTTGGCATCTGGATATATATATTTGAATGCAGACTGAACCATTAAAGTTCCTTCGTGAAACCCGCATAAGATCAACTTCAACTTTCCGGGATATTCATTGATATCACCGATCGCATAGATGCCTGGTATGTTGGTACTATAATCTTCTGTATTGACCGATATTGAGCTTCTATTGATGTTAAGTCCCCATTCGGCAATTGGTCCAAGCTTGGGAGAAAGCCCAAACAACGGGATAAAATTATCTACCTCCTTTGTGAATTCTCCTCTTTCTTTAGACTTAATCTTTACTTCTTTTAAGACTCCGTTACCATGCACTCCAATGGCCTGCGCCTCAGTGATTAGATTGACTTTTTTGTCCTTTGCTAGTTCCATTACTTTATCAACAGAATCCAATGCTCCTCTAAATGAGGTTCTCCTATGGATTAACGTGATCTCAGAGGCTATATCTGCTAACTCTATCGTCCAGTCTAAAGCACTATCTCCGCCACCAGCAATCAGCAACCTTTTATTTCTGAATTTTTCAGGGTCCTTGACCATGTAGTCGATCCCCTTATCTTCAAATTTTTCAATCTCAGGTATAGGCGGTTTGCGTGGTTCAAAACATCCAAGCCCTGCGGCGATAGCTATCACAGGAGCTTGAATCTTAGTTCCTCGATTGGTGGTGAGCTGATACATCTTTTCTCCTACCTCTTCTATCTTTTCAGCTCTTTCTCCTAGTGTGAATCCTGGTTTGAAAGGCTGGATCTGTTCCATTAGATTGTCTACTAGTTCTCCTGCAAGAACACTTGGATATCCTGGGATATCGTATATCGGCTTCTTGGGATATATCTCAGCTAATTGTCCTCCAGCGATGGGTAAGGAGTCAACGAGATGGCATTTTAACTTTAGCAACCCAGCTTCAAATACTGTAAAAAGACCTACAGGTCCCGCTCCTACTATAAGTATATCTGTCTTGATCATGAATGCAAAATTATTCTTTTTATGATGATGTCTGTGATCTCTAAGTGTGAAGTCCACATTCTGTTTTACTTGAACCTTGCCAACGGCCCTCTCTTCCTTCTCCTTTAACAGTACAATGTGTACATCCAACAGAAGCATATCCTTCTGATTTTAATGGATGAGGAGGAATAAAGTTGTCAATAAGAAATTTTTCAAATCCTCCAGCGGTGGTATCTATGTTAGGGTGCATTTTGATAATATCCTCTCTAGATTCAAATATGTCCAGATTCTGACGAAAGGGATTCTGATTCATCAGTAGACCTGATACCCAGATCTTCTTACCTGCTTTATATGGTTCAAAAGGTTTGACTTTGTTGATATGACAACACTTGTCTTTGTCATGGCTCCACATTTCTGTCTCACGCGCCTCGATATTGTCTGCGGGTGTTGGTAAGACATTGACAATATTGAGTCCCAACAATCTTGTCAATGCTTCTTTATAGCCGATGGTCTTTTTAAAACAAAAAGTTGTGTCTATAAAGTGAATAGGATGTCCTGGCGCAACTGCTGACACCATCCCCATTAATATACCAGAGGTTGTACCAAAAGAAGATGTAACCATAATATCTTCATGGTCAAAATCTGCAAATACTTTTTCTAATCTTTCAATTGGTTTGAGAGGCCAGTATGCCTCATTAAGATTAGGGATATTTATATCAGTCATGTTCAACTAAGGATTTTGTAAGGCGGTTAAGTTCCTTTACTTTATAATCAAAGTCGCCTTTTAGACGATCTCTGAGTACTTTGAGATTATTAACAAGGTTATGCGATTCTACAGGTAAGATCTCTTCTAAAAGTTGTCTGAATCTTTTCGCAAAAGTAGGAGACTTTCCATTAGTGGAGATTCCAATTTTCAGATCACCACGGCTTACAATTGAACCCATATAAAAGTCACACAACTTTGGCGTATCAGCAACATTTACAATTTTGCCATAGCGCTTGGCTGAACAATGAACCTGACGATTGACATCGTTAATATTAGTGGCCGCTATGATGATGTCATAATCGATTACATCACTTTCTTGAAATTCTCTTTTTACAAATTGTATTCTTTCGGGATGTTTGAGCATCAACTCCCGCACTCCTTCACCCATCCAAGGTGCAACCATTGTGATATTAGCATCAGGACTGCTTTTTAAAATAAAAGAAAGCTTTTCATGTCCGACTTCGCCTGCACCAACGATTAACATCTGTAACCTATCTAATCTCAGAAAGATAGGATACAGAGTGTTCTGTGATTCTGTATGATGATCTATGCCCATGTTGCGATAGCGTGTTCTTTGATAAAAGATGGATGGAGTCCGACAACCTCACCTATTATTATAATGCCTGGTGCGCCTATGCCTCTTGCTGTGACTTTCTTTGATATTGTCTCGATAGTACCCAGTATTACTTGCTCTTGACTTGTAGATCCATTGGAGATGATCATGACTGGAAGATCATGTTTTTGTTCCTTGACAAATATCTCACAGATTTCATCGAGTTTTCTCATACCCATTAAGATAACTACCGTAGCATTAGAAGTGGCGGCCTTATAGATATCCTTTGAGACACTGTGATTTTTAGTTGTACCTGTTAAGACCCAGAAACTTTCAGATAAATTTCGTCTTGTCAGCGGTACTTCTTGTAGCAAGGCGAGACTTGTCACACTACTGATACCAGGGATGACTTCGACATCAATATTAAGACGCTTAAGTGTTACTAGCTCTTCATGTCCTCGACCAAATACAAATGGATCCCCTCCTTTTAATCTGACAACATTTTTATGTGTCATTGATTTTTGTACGATCAAAGCATTGATATCTACTTGCTTTAGACTATGTCTGCCACAACGCTTGCCTACATAGATTAATTCACATGTAGGAGGTGCATATGACAATAGCTCATCACTTGATAGTGCATCATAGAGGATCACATCTGCCCTCTGAATGGTCCTTAATCCTTTGACAGTAATCAACTCAGGATCCCCAGGACCTGCACCAACGATATAGACTTTTGATCTATTCATTGTCTATGCTTTATAATAACTAGAGACGACTTCCATGTCTCCTGATGATTCTAATTGTGTGTTTCTAAATTCAATGACCTTAGCTAAGAATTTTTTAGCTTCGGCGACATACACTTCTGCAAATCCTTGATCTGGCTCATTGCTATTAATGGATAAAACCATCGCTTGAAAATCATATCCTAGATTGATCTTGTCTGTAGCAACAATCTGTTCTTGAAAATCACTGATGATTTTGCTTTGTGTATTGCACTTGATGTCCTGACTAAGCAACATAGCCTTGGCACCTATTACAAAAGTTGTATAGCCATAGTATATAGCATCAGGATAGGATCTTTTATCTAATTCTGAAAAGGCTTTTTCAAGTTTCTCATTTGCATCATTTACAATAGTGCCTATAACATCTAAGATAACACCAGCACATTCCCCTACTCCTATCTCTTGCTTGTAGTGATGATCCTGTCCCCAATCCATCAATATTTCTTCAGATGGCTCAGTAGTATCTGCTAATGATTTTAACAAACTATAAAAGTATTTGCGGCCACCCAACCGCTCGTAAAATGCATTGAAATATTCGCCTTCATGTCCTTCGCTGGCATAATGATCAAGAATAGTTCTTACGACGTCAAGAGACCGCTTTGTTGGTACTTTTATAATTTTGTCGGCGATGTAACTTTTTCCAGTAGGGTCAACACCTCCACCCACTACAACTTGCATAGCGGGTATAACCAGTGCATTTTTTTTGATAGAACTGCCATGAAATCCTATGTTAGCAATCATGTGCTGGCCACAAGCATTCATACAACCGCTGATCTTTATTTTGATGTGATTTTCTTCGAGCAGTTCCGGGTACTCATCTCTTAACATCTGTTCTAATTCTCCAGAAAGGCCCGTACTATTAGTTACGCCGAGATTGCAAGTATCTGTACCTGGACATGCAGTTATGTCAGCGATAGAATCATATCCTGGTTCTGCAAATCCGTATCCATCCAAAATGGTGAAGAGTTCTGGTAGATGATCGGCATGGATATACTTGAGAAGGATGTTCTGATTGATTGTCATCCTTATGTCGTCAGCAGCGTATTTTTTAACAATACGAGCGAGGTATCTGGCTTTCTCAGAAGATAAGTCTCCAAGATATATTTTTAAGTATACACCATAATATCCTTTCTGCTTTTGCTCAAACGTGTTAGTCTTTGACCAGAGTTGATATTTATCATCATTTTTAGCAGTGGTAATCTCTGGAGTAAAGTGATCTACTGGTTGCACGTTAGTTACTTCAGCTGTCTCTATCTTATATGCATCAAAAGACAAAGCTCCTCGCTCTAGATCAACGAGTTCAAGAAAATGTTGAGCGCCCATACTTTTGATCAAGAACTTCATACGAGCCTTATGTCTCTTTTCTCGCTCCCCATATCTGTCAAAGACCCTCAATGCGGCTTCCATAAATGGTATCAACTGATCTTCATGAAGGAACTGATAAGCTGTTACAGCGGTTAAGGCCTGTGCTCCAAGCCCTCCACCGATAACAACTTTAAAGCCCCTTACACCTCCGTTCTCAACGGGTATAAAACCAAAGTCATGCATAAAGGTTAGTGCGGTGTCTTTATGACTTGATGAGAAAGCAGGTTTGATCTTTCGACCCATCTCTTGACAGATAGGATTGCGCATGAAGTAGTGTGCTACGGCATGTGCATATGGCGAAACATCGAAGGGTTCATCAGGATCAATGCCAGCTTCTGCTGAGGCAGTTACGTTTCTTACTGTATTGCC
Organism: uncultured Saprospiraceae bacterium; assembly: GCA_964604025.1. Classification (GTDB taxonomy): domain Bacteria; phylum Bacteroidota; class Bacteroidia; order Chitinophagales; family Saprospiraceae; genus JAJRXG01. The sequence continues at coordinate 6,784 of CAZRXJ010000033.1, forward strand.
ACATGCTTCACGGGCAGTGATATTTTTCTCTGCTAACTCGGTCCAAACCGAAGGTGAATCATCAAGCTTTACATAATGTAACTGTATATCTTGTCTGGTGGTAATATGGAGATTTCCAGTGGCATATTTGTCGGACACATCGGCTATGCGGACCAACTGCTCTGCGGTTAAACTGCCATATGGTAGTTTGATCCTGAACATTTGAACACCCAGTTGCCTTTGTCCATAGACTCCTCTGGTCAATCGATAAAGCTTAAACTTTTCTTCATCGATGAGACCTTCACGAAACTTTCCAATGCGCTCCTCCAACTCAACAATGTCAATCTTATCTGCTTCTTTAATGGTTCTTCCTTCTAGTGCTACTGCCATTATTTCTTTTGTTTTTTAATCAATTGAATAAAAAAAAAGTCCATCAAGATATCTTGATGGACTTTGTATGGGTTATACTTTTCCTATAGCATCAAGACATTCTTAGTGTTGTACAGCAACAGCAACAAGGACAACAGCATGTTGTCATGAAGTAAGAATATCTAGTTATGCTTTTGTTATTCATAGTAGGTGTATGTAACAAAAAAACCTTCTCAAATATTACTTCAAGAAGGTTCTATATCTAAAAAAGAAACAATCGAAGTGTTATGTGGCTGGGATACAGCAACAGCAACAACAATCGATATTTCTCATTAATTTCATAACGCAAACTTATATCTAAAAATCAAATGAGGCAACTGGATTATTGAGATTGACGATATTTAAGTGAATCTTAACAAAGACAAATAGTTAATATTTCTTTATTTCGTAAGTACTTGAAACAAGAAGTGGTTATGTTAATGTTGTATCATTGTACTATTAAAAATCATAACATATGTCCCGTCTAATTTTACTTTTTGCTCTATTGATACTTGGTACTTCTATTCAGGCCCAAGACCAAATGGCAGATGCCCAAGATGAAAATGTATGGAAGACTCTTTCAAAGATCACATATAAGAAAGAGTATGATGAATTCCTAGGATTTAAGATAGACAAACCAGTGTTTGCTACTCAAGTAGAAGACCTAGAAGGCAAAGAGATCACTGTGAAAGGATATATCATACCTGTTGAAGGATATAAAAGTCATAACGAATTTATCTTTTCAGCATACCCTTATAACATGTGCTTCTTCTGTGGCGGAGCTGGACCAGAGACTGTTATGGAAGTGGAGAGCGCAGAGGCTGTAGAGTATACAGCAGAGCAGGTAGTCCTTAAGGGTAAGCTTAAGCTCAACCCTGATGATGTCAACAGACTGATGTATCTGTTAGTAGATGCCTCCAAGGTCGAAGGTTAGAATTATCTCCGCTTAGGACTCCGAAGTCCATCGGATCGCTTACCTTTCGATTAAGCAAATAAGTTAGTTCTATTGTCGCTTATCAAGCAACTTGCAGGTGAGACTGTATTATATGGTTTTGGTCAGATCTTACCGAGAATACTGCACTTTTTAATATTCAGTTCATATCTCACTTATCGATTAAACGAAAGTCCAGGAGAATATGCGATCTATCTAGACCTATATGCGTATGCTTCGGTTCTTATAATCATCTGTTCTTATAGGATGGATACCGCTTTTTTCAGATATGGAAGTAAAGGATCACTGACTGAAGTATATAAGACTGCATTCATACCTTTAGTGATTTCTTCATTAATGTTTGTTGTCGTTGCTTTCATCTTTGCTGAGGATGTTGCAACTTTTTTGACCTATCCTGGTAGAGGATATTATGTGATATGGTTTGCTATCATCATTGCCTTAGATGTCATCGTTCTATTACCAATGGCAAGATTAAGATTGAAATCAAGAGCTAGGCTTTTTGTCTCGTTCAAGGTGGCCAATGTTTTAATCACGGTTATACTAGTTATTTTCTTTTTAGAATTATTACCCAGTTTCAATCCTGATTTCCTTAGTGACCTGAGATCTTTTGTCAAGAGTGATATAGACTATGTCTTTCTGAGTAACCTAATCGCCAGTTCGCTGATGCTCATAGGTTTGTTGTTTGTTTTTCCGATCTCAACTGGCAAAGTCAATTGGCTGTTATGGAAGAAGATGATATCATATGCTTGGCCATTGGTTATAGTTGGAGTGGCAGGAAGTATCAATCAGTTTTTCGGAGTTCCTTTACAGAAATATTTTTTAGGTGCGGACTTTGCCGTTAACAAAGATGAAGCTGGGGTCTACGGAGCAGTACAAAAGATACCTGCCTTGCTGGCGATGTTTACCACTGCTTATAACTACGCCGCAGAACCATTCTTTTTTAAAAATGCCGAAAGTAAAGATGCAAAAACCTTGTATGGAGATATAGCCTTGTTCTTTGTCATGGCCGCTGGATTTATCGTTGTTGGAATTTACTTGTTTGTAGATACTTTACAATTTCTAATTGGTTCTTCTTATAGAGAAGCCATTTATCTTGTACCCATCTTGCTGATGTCCTACTTGTTCTTAGGTATATATTATAACGTGTCTATATGGTACAAGCTCAGTGACAATACGAGATATGGTGCAATAATAGCGAGTATAGGTGCAGTCATTACAATTGCAGGGAGTATTATTTTCTTACCAATTATAGGAATTGATGCATCTGCCTATGCTGCTTTAGCTTGTTATGGTACTATGGTTGTCTTGGCCTATGTCATCGGTCAAAAGAAGTATCCTATCGATTATCCACTTATTTCAATTATAAAAATGATAGGTTGGATGATTGCCATTATGATTTTAGGGACATTGTTAAAATCAGAAAGTGTCTTTTATAATTTAATACTTGGTCTTGGTCTTTTTCTTATTTATGGTGTAGGATGTTATATTCTTGAACGAGGTATAATTAGAAAATATTTCTAATTGTCTTCTCATAGTTCTAATGTGCTTCCAACCAATTATTACCGACTCCTGCTTCAACTAAGATTGGGACTTTGAGATCGGGGATAGCATTGCTCATTTTTTCGATAGCCAGTGCTTTGAGTTGTTCTAATTCTGGTTTATAAACATCAAATACCAGTTCATCATGGACTTGAAGAATCATCTTTGATTTTAAATCTAAATCAATCATCGCTTTTTCAAGATTGATCATAGCTATCTTAATCATATCTGCAGCAGTACCTTGTATGGGCGTATTAATAGCCATGCGCTCAGCATTACTTCTTGCAAGACTATTGCGTGAGTTGATGTCACGTAGAGTTCTCTTTCGTCCGATCAATGTTGAGACATAACCTTTGTCTCTAGCTGTCTCCACTGTTTCATCCATATACTTTTTAAGGCCAACATATTGTTTGAAGTAGTTCTCGATCAGCTCTTTTGCTTCAGTACGTGGGATACCCAGTTGTCTTGAGAGATTAGTCGAGCCTGCACCATAGATGATACTAAAGTTAACAGTCTTTGCATTTCGTCTCTGATCAGCATTGACTTCATTTAAGGATACTCCATAGACGCCAGCAGCAGTAGCTTTATGTATGTCATGTCCTTCAGTGAATGCATGCAGCATCGCTTCGTCTTGACTGATCTCTGCTATCAATCTTAACTCTACCTGAGAGTAATCGGCTGCCATTAATATATGATCGGCATCTCTTGGCACGAATGCTTTTCTAATCTCGCGACCTGCGGCATTTTTAATTGGGATATTTTGCAAGTTCGGACTCTCAGAACTTAGCCTTCCTGTAGCTGCTCGTGCTTGATTAAAGGAACTATGTACACGTCCAGTTCTTGGATTGATCATCTTAGGAAGTGCATCTACATAAGTAGATTTTAGTTTTGTATACATCCGATATTCTAAGATGTCTTGGATCACTTCATGGTGTACAGAGAGTTCTGTAAGTTTGTTAACATCAGTTGAATATTGCCCACTTGAAGTCTTACGCCAACGGTATGGTATCTTTAGCTTATCGAACAAAATCTGACCTACTTGTTTAGGTGATGAGATGTTAAACTCTTCACCTGCTTTTTTATATATCTTTTCTCGTGCTTTAAATATTTCTTCACCGAGTTTTTCAGAATAATCTTCTAAAAAATTCTTATCAATTTTTACGCCTTGATATTCCATGCGAGATAAAACCCCTATAAGAGGCATTTCTATATCGTCAAATAATTTCTGAAGTCCTTCTTCTTTCAATTTTGGACTTAGATGATTCATTAGTTGCATGGTTACATCTGCATCTTCGACCGCATAATCTACAAGCTCTTCTATTTCAACAGATCTCATAGTTTTTTGCTTGGGGCCTTTTTTTCCAATTAGCTTTTCTATAGGAACCATTTT
>CAZRXJ010000034.1:0-10819 GCA_964604025.1 uncultured Saprospiraceae bacterium
GCCATTCAAATATTCTTTATTTAAGTATACACCATATGAGACTACCTTAGCAGGCAAGATGGTTGATGTGGCTATAAATGAGCAGTTGGATGTGCTCCATGTGCACTATGCCATACCTCATGCGTCCGTTGCATACCTCGCAAAGCAAATCCTAAAAAGCAAGGGAATAGTGATGCCAGTTATCACGACCCTACATGGCACAGATATCACTTTGATCGGAAAGGACCCAGCCCTCAAGCCAGTTGTGGAATTTAGCATCAATAACAGTGATGGCGTTACAGCTGTCTCCAATTTTTTGAAGGATGCAACATATGAGAACTTCACGATTGACAAAGAGATAGAAGTCATATACAACTTTATTGACTTCAACAAATTTGCGAAGAGCGACAAGGACCACTTTAAAAAAGCAATAGCACCTGATAATGAAAAAATCTTAGTGCATATCTCCAACTTTAGGAGTGTAAAGCGAGCTGAAGACGCTTTGTACATATTCCAACAGGTTGTGAGAGATATACCATCAAAACTGATGATGATCGGAGATGGTCCAGAAAGAGCTAAACTCGAAATATTGTGTCGAGAGATTGGACTTTGTGATCAGATTCGATTCTTAGGTAAGCAAGGCGCCATAGAAGAACTTTTGTCTGTCTCAGATTTATTTTTGCTTCCATCTTCTAATGAAAGTTTTGGTCTAGCGGCTCTAGAAGCAATGGCACTAGAAGTGCCAGTAGTGAGCTCTAACGCTGGAGGTATACCAGAAGTCAATGTAGATGGAGTCACGGGCTATATATGTGACATTGGAGATGTAACTAGTATGGCTCAGAAAGCCGTTCACATACTTTCTGATCCCGAACGACACGCAACTTTTAGAGCTAATGCATTTGCGCAAGCACAGACATTTGACGTCAAAAAGATCACTCCTCAGTATGAAGCACTTTATGAAAAAGTGCTGCATACTCCAGTTACTATCTAATTAATATGTAGAATGTTTGCTGTTTTTGTGAAGCAAATCAGGCTTGAAGCTATTGTTGTAAGCTTCATTGTTACATTTGCAATAATTCACATATGATATTATCGTTGAAGACATATCACTTCGCATGATACGTTAATATTCATAGTCAAGTAGGTAGTGTTATAATAGATGAGACAAGTAATTAAGACAGAACAGAAGGCCTTAGAAATCAATCTCAATGATCGCATCTATGGCACTTTCGCTGAGATAGGAGCAGGACAAGAAGTGGCAAGACATTTTTTTCAAGTTGGAGCGGCTGCAGGGACTATCGCCAAGACAATGTCGGCCTATGATAAGACCTACTCAGATCGTATCTATGGCCAAGATGAGAAAAGCAGATATGTAAGCGAAAATCGACTTTATAAGATGCTTGATCATGAGTATCAACTGATTGAAGAACGCCTTATGGGTAGTCGCCCAGGAACGAATTACTTTGTATTTGCAGATACAGTATCTGCCATCAACTATGCACGTACCATCAAAGGCAATGGATGGATCGGCATGCGATTCCAACATTATCCAGACTCTGAACCCAATGATGTGCTTATGCATGTTAAGATGTTGGATAAGAACAACAGACAACAACAAGAGGCGATAGGTATACTTGGAGTTAATCTGATCTATGCTTGTTATCACAACAGAGATAATCAGGAAGAATTCGTGGAGTCACTTATCGATGGCCTGAAGAGCCGAGTATCGATAGACATGATTAGGACCAAAGGTCAAGCTTTCAGCAATTATGATAATCGTATGCTCTGTTTTTATATGGTCAAACATAAGCTTACAGAAGTAGCCATCTTCAATAAGGATAAAATAAGTATACACGCATCCGAATTCTTATATCGCAAGGATGTTATGGTTGTACGTGGACACTTTAGACCACCGACTTTAGTAACACAGGATGCTTTCACAAAATCTTTTGTACAATTTAAAAACGAAGAAGGATGCAATCCAGAAAAAGCAAGACTGGTAGCGGAGATAACAATGGACAACTTGCTGAGATTTGGGCCATTAGACGAGAAGGACTACATGGATAGAACAGAGATGCTCTGTGCACTTGGACTAACGGTTATCATATCCGATTGTAGTAATCACCAGAAGTTGATCAACTACCTGTCCGATTATAAAATTAATAGACTAGGAATTGTAATAGGTGTCAATGAATTGTTATCGCTGATCAAAGATAAATATGAAAACAATAAAGATGGCAGACTGCTGACTGCATTTGGTGAGTTATTTAGTCGCAACATCACGGTTTATAGTTATCCAGCTCTGGAAAGAGAAGGAGATTCACTAATCAACATTGAGGACTTGCCAGTGCCTGATGAGATTAGCTTTTTATACCAACATCTTCTTAATTGTCGACAGATCGTACAAGTACAAAATCCTGACAAAGATCTTTTGCATATCATACCTTACAAAGTATTTGAAGATATCTCGAATGGGAAAGATGGAGTCTGGGAGTCCAGTCTTCCAGAAGTTCTTCCACCCCTTATAAAGGCCAACAAAAGCTTTGGTTATGGGAGTGATGAAGATCCGTTTGAATATGACAAGTCTAACGGAAGAGATGCAGAATATTATAATTAGCATTATACTAAAAACATCATGCAGCATAATTATAAAACAATCTATCTGTCTTTTAGCATCTCTCTTATTAGTAGTCTACTTATAATGTTAAGCGCATGTCAAATGAAGAAAGAGACAACGACAACACATGATAGCTTTGAAAAGGAACAACTGCCTAAGTGGATCTCTAAGGATTATGTGATGGGACATTTTGATCCTGCAACTCATGATAATTTTCAATTAATCAATCTCGATCACGCGGATCGAGATGGTCTTTATCTTCATAAGGAGGCGTATCGTGACTTTATAAAAATGTGGGAGGCTGCTCAATTAGAAGGTATATCACTAATTATAAAAAGTGCCACCCGTAATTTTGATTATCAAAAAGGTATCTGGGAACGCAAATGGAATGGCGAGACAAAACTCTCAGATGGAATCAAAGCAAGCGATATAAAAGATAAAAAAGAACGAGCACTCAAAATCTTGTTGTATAGCTCTATGCCAGGCACTTCAAGACATCACTGGGGTACGGATATCGATCTCAATAATTTTAACAATAGCTACTTTGAGTCTGGGGCAGGCCTCAAGGTTTACTCATGGTTGCAATCTCATGCATCGTCTTACGGCTTTGGACAACCTTATACCGATAAATCCGAAGGCCGTACCGGATATGAAGAAGAAAAGTGGCATTGGTCCTATCTGCCGCTATCCAAAGAGCTGACATCCTATTGTGAACAACATCTTTCCAATGATGAGATAGGAGGATTTGCAGGAAGTGAAGTTGCTGTATCTGTTGATATGCTCAACAACTATATATTAGGTATTGATTCTGATTGCTTAAAAACAAAGAACATTCATTAAGTATGAGTTCAATTATAGTATCAACAGATGTCGAAGTAGATATATACCACGCATGGGAATATTACTTCAATCAGATCAGCTCATGGTGGCCCAAAGAGTATTATACTTCAGTTAAGACAAAACGGTTTATCATAGACACTTTTATCGGTGGCAAGGCATATGAAGATCATGGCGAAGGAGGAGGCTTGGTATGGGGCGATGTCATAGGTGTAGATTATCCCAATGGACTTCAACTCAAAGGTAACTTGACAAGGGAGTTTGGAGGTCCAGCCACAACTTATGAGAAGATCTCATTTGAAGAGATCGTTGGAGGGACTCGAGTTACTTATACTGCCGACTTTGTTGGCACAAGCACTGAAAGAAGCATCAAATCACTAAATGAAGGTTGGTTAGAACTGCTGAAGAAGCATTTTAAGAGTTATTGTGCTAATAAAGAGTAAGAATTCTTACCGTATCTTTCAAGTATCATTAAAGCGCATTATCTTTGCGCTCCTTTTAAAAGAGATCTAAAATGAAAAAAGATATTCATCCGTCTAACTATAGAAAAGTAGTATTCCAAGACCTATCCAATGGTGAGACTTGGATCACACATTCATGTGTGAATACAAAAGATACGATAACGCATGATGATGGTAATGAATACCCATTGGTCAAGCTTGAGATATCTAACAAGTCACATCCATTTTTCACAGGTAAGATGAAGTTTGTAGATACAGCAGGACGTATCGACAAGTTTAACAAGAAGTTTGCAAAGTTTGCAAAAAAGAAAGCACCTGCCAAAGAGGAAGCAGCTCCAGAAGCACCAGTGGCAGAAGCTGCTGTTCCAGAGACACCAGCAGAATAGAAAAATTCTTAAAATATAGAATGAACCTCGTCACTATGGCGGGGTTTTTTTCGTTAGACTCACATCTATGGCCCATATAGTCTTCTTCGATAGTCAAGAACGTGAGCAGTTATTGCCGCTAACTTACCTCAGATCCACAGCAGAGATAATGGTGGGTATGAGAACGATAAAAGATAAGTGGCTCAATGTTTTTGATAACGGAAACGATATACTGACACAACCTTATCTTCAAGATATGTACAAGCTTTCTTCATTAGAAGAAGGCACAGAATGTATCTATATCAATGGGACATGTCTTCCTAATGATTATCTGGTACAAGAGATTAAAGGATTGAGCATTGATCAAGGTCTTAAGAGTGGAGAAAGTCTTGTAGCACTTAAAGTGCGGGTGAAACAAGAAAGTACGTTGGAGGATATCATCCGATTATTTGACGCAAGTCATCTCACTGATGTAGAGGCAGAAGTTATTAGATATCCTGAGGACATCTTGAACTTCAGCAGAACAGAGTTCTTGAAGGACTATGAGATCATGACGAAGGGTAAGTCATCTGAACCTTTAGATCCTTCTTCCAAACATCGAGGTGATAAGCTTTTTATCGGTCGCAATACCAAGATCTATGACGCCATAATCAATAGTGAAGAAGGTCCAGTATATATCGATGATGATGTTGAAATCATGGAAAATGCTGTGATCAAAGGCCCTGCTTATATAGGCAAAGGTAGCAAGGTGCATGTAGGAGCTAAGATATATTCAGATACTATGATCGGCACTCAATGTCGTATTGGTGGAGAAGTAAAGCGTACAACTATATTCGGTTATTCTAATAAGGCTCATGATGGATATCTTGGAGATTCGGTATTAGCTAAGTGGTGCAATCTCGGCGCAGATACCAACAACTCCAACTTAAAAAACACCTACGGGTTGATTAGCCTATGGGATGAATCAATGCAGTCGTACCGAACTACTGATCGACAATTCCTTGGTATGATCTTAGGTGACCATACCATGTCAGCTATTAATACTTCCTTCAATACGGGAACTGTGGCTGGTATCTTTTCTAATATTCTGGATCGCACCCCTGACAGATATATTGGATCATTCAGCTGGGGTAAAGAGAAGAAGTACAAAGTGGACAAAGCCATCTCAGTAGCCAAAACAGTCCACAATCGTCGTTCATTAGAACTTAGTGATGCATATGAATTTGCTATAAGACATCTCGCTTCGTTATGATCGCTTTAATCAAGCGCTTGTTCAGTTACCTATGGGATATACAGGTGGATTATCGCTCTTCTGATATCAATGGAGATCTCATTGTTTTTTTGTCCAAAGGTCGTTATCAACTTTGCACTGCCAATGCCATATACTCATATGAAGATCGGTATGACAACTTTGCCAATATATTTAGATCTCAATTTGATTTTGGTCGATTGCCAGGTAATAAAGTTTTGATATTGGGTCTTGGACTGGGCAGTGTGCCAATAACACTGGATATGATCCAATCTGGCCATTGGGATTTCACTGCTGTTGAGATAGATAATGCTGTATGTGAGCTAGCGGCATTGTATGGTTACCCTAAGATCTCATCTCCTATAGATACGAGGGTTGGCGATGCTATGATCTATGTAAAGACCAATATAGAATCATATGATCTGATCTGTCTTGATTTATTTATAGACGATATTATGCCAGAGCAAAGTATGGAGATAGCGTTTTTAGAAGACCTCAAGAGGATACTTGCTCCTGGCGGAGTCGTAATAGCTAATACCTTAGCTTTCACCGAAGAGCACCGCGCAAATTCAGAGACTTTTTATAATCAAAAATTTTTATCAGTTTTTCCAGAAGGCGTACTCCAATATACCCACCTGAACAATATGCTCATAAGTGATAAAAAATATATAAGTACTTAACCAACATAGTAGTAAGTGACAACGTAATAATAGGAAGAAGTACATCTTATGAAATCTTTCTTCAATCTTATAATCATGCTGCTCCTTATTTCTTGTTCTAATCGTAACTCGGATTGCATAGACACGATGATGGATGAGTTCATAGAAAATAATAGAAACTCCACTTTCATTTATGAGTTCAAACAAGATGGTTCCCAGTTTTACATATTTGATGGAGGTATAGCTTTTGATGCGATTGCCACTGTCGTAAATGAAGATTGTATGACTGTATGTACTTATGGAGGTCTTAGAGCTAATAACCCCAATCCTTGTACTTTATATCAAGAGAGTATCAACAATGCACGCCAGATATGGCCCAATTAGAGGTAGGCGGGTGAGATTGATTTTCGTTATTGTATAATAATCTAAGTAAGTGTCTTCAATCTGATTCTATAGAGGGCTCACAGATTTATTATAGAATTCTCGTCTAAAGTTTCTATACTTTTACACAAATGCTGTTATGGAAAATCAAAGAGAATTTGATGTAATCTTATGGGGGGCTTCTGGATTTACGGGGAGGCTTGTAGCCGAATATTTTTTGTCCAGATATCCCGATAATCTCAAGTGGGCCATGGCAGGTCGTAATCAACAAAAGTTAGAAGAAGTACGAAGTGCCATCGGTGGAGATCATATACCCCTTGTGATAGCAGACAGTATGGATCGCGCATCACTTGATCAGATGACTATTAGAACCAAAGTCATATGTACAACTGTTGGTCCTTATGCTAAGTATGGTTCAGAGCTAGTAGCATCTTGTATTGAAAATCAGGCTGATTATTGTGATCTCACTGGAGAGGTTCAGTGGATGCGTAAGATGATCGATGAGCATCATGCACAAGCTGAAGCCAAAGGTGTGAGAATCGTACATACTTGTGGATTTGATTCGATCCCTTCTGATATGGGTGTATACTTTCTTCAGAGAGAAATCAAAAAAGATAAAGGCGTATATGCCGCCCACATAAAGTTAAGGGTAAAAGCTATGAAAGGAAAGATGAGCGGTGGCACTTACGCAAGCCTAAGTTACGTCATGGAAGAGGCGGCCGGAGACAAGTCTATTTATAAAACTCTTTTAGATCCATATGGTCTTAATCCTAAGGATAGTCAGCGAGGTAATGATCAGCCTGACCTGAACAAGGTCATATATGACGAGGATGCGCGGTCGTGGCTGGCTCCATTTATAATGGCGGTTATAAACACAAAAGTAGTTAGACGCAGCCATGCATTGAGTGGATATCCTTATGGTCCATCATTTAGATATGATGAAGCCATGATGACTGGTGATGGTATAGGCGGAAGGGCGAAGGGATTAGTCACAGCAGGAGTGATGGGTATTATGATGGCTGGCAAGCCTGGATCTATACTAAAAAAAGTTACAGACAAAGTATTACCTGATCCAGGAGAAGGCCCCAATAAACAAGAGCGTGAAAATGGATTTTTTAATATCCAACTAATCGCCAAGATGCCAGATGGTACGATACTTAGAGGCAAAGTAACTGGTGATAAAGATCCAGGTTATGGATCTACTTCTAAGATGTTAGGAGAAGCGGCAGTGTGCCTTGCAAAAGATAGAGATAAGTGCCCTGAGGTAGCTGGTATGCTAACACCTGCTACTGCTCTTGGAGATATCTTTTTAGAAAGATTGACAAGTAAAGCTGGACTTACATTTGACTATTACAATTAATGACAAAGCCTAAAAATATTACAATTATAAAATTGAAACCATGTATAAAATAAAACCGATAGTTTTTATAAGTATTCTTCTCTTAGTAGAGTTAATGAATGCTCAAAGAAGAGAACCTCTTGATATCACGGTTGATTTTGAATCATATGATCCGCCGTCAACTTTAGTTGTTCCAGAACACCCAACTGTACGGGCGAAGTTTCCATTTGTCGATGTACATAGCCATCACTGGGGACTTGCAGAGAAGGACTTAGATGCATTGATAGCTGAGATGGATGAACTCAACATGCAAGTTGTAGTCAATCTAAGTGGTAGAGGTGGAGAACGGTTGAAAAAGATGATGGATAATATCCATAAGTATGGTCATGCTGATCGTATCATCAACTTTACAAATATCAATATCCAGAGTATCAATGATCCAGATTGGACAGCAAGCACAGTACGACAATTAGAATACGATCATAGTATAGGAGCCCGTGGGCTTAAAATCTACAAAAGCCAAGGCATGACCAATAAGGATAGCGATGGCAATAGAGTAAAGATCAATGACCCCAGAATAGATGCTGTCTGGGAGAAGTGTGGAGAGCTAGGCATTCCAATATTAATACATAGCGCAGATCCCAAGTCTTTCTGGGCGCCACATGATAGCCTTAATGAACGTTGGTTAGAATTAAAATTAAGACCTGGTCGCAAACGCGATGCTAACAACCCTGCTTCATGGGAAACTATAATCAGCGAACAGCATGATATATTTAGAAAGCATCCCAATACAACCTTTATAAATGCTCATATGGGTTGGTACCCTAATGATTTAGAAAAACTTGGAAGACTACTTGATGAACTACCCAACATGTATGTAGAGATTGGAGCAGTAATCGCAGAATTAGGAAGACAACCAAGAATGGCTAAGAAGTTTTTGACGAAATATCAAGACAGAGTATTATTTGGAAAAGACAGCTATAGGCCGGAAGAATACCCAACATACTTCAGAGTATTGGAAACAGATGATGAGCACTTTCCTTATTATAAAAGATATCACGCATTTTGGAAGATGTATGGATTGGACCTCACTGATGAAGTATTAGAAAAACTCTATTATAAAAATGCTGTGAAGATCATACCTGGATTAGATGCTTCCATGTGGGATTAAGTTGATGATATGAACCCACTAGGAGGAGTCTCTTTCTAAAAGTTCAGATGCGAAGACTTTCTGATGCAGGATATTGGGATGATGGCACATTTCGATTAAGTACTCTTTTGCAAGTCTTCCCATCTCAAATCCATTTTGACTTACTGTTGTAAGTTTGGGTGTGACATTTTGAGATATTTCAGAATTGCTATATCCCACAAGCGACAGTTGACTGGGTACTGATATGTCATGTTCTACGGCATATTCTAGAGCGCCCGTGGCGAGTTGATCTGTAATTGAAAAAATAGCATCCGGCTTTTGATCTTGAGAAAATAAAAAGTCTGCTGCGTTATACCCTTCAATCTTAGATGCATCTGTACACGATACAACAAGAGATTGATCAAACGCTATATTATTTTCTTTCAATGCCTTCACATAACCTTCAAATCTAGATTGGGATACAGAACAGTTTTGATCGCCTCTAAGCATAGCTACTTTCCTATTTCCTTTTTTAATAAGATGATCTGTTGCATCGTATGCTCCTTGGAAGTCATCATGTTGTATATAACAACCGCTATAATCTTCAAATGTCCGATCTATAAGAATCATAGGCGTACCTCGACGCTCAAGTCTTTCAACATTTTCTTTTGAATTTTTATGTCTTGTTGGGACTAATATGATACCAGCGACATAATGATCTGCGAATCGGTTTATAATCTCTTTTTCGCTGCTTACACTATGGTTGGACTCACCGATCATGATCATATAGTCATCTCCATGCCCAGTAGTTGTTATACCTCTGAGGATGGTGGAAAAGAAGTAATGATTAACAACAGGTATAACCACACCTATTAATTTGCTCGTTGTCTTTTTGCGTAAGGATATTGCTATAGAATTGGGTTTATAGTCTAAAAGTTTGGATACTTCTAATACTTTTTGTCTCATTATATCACTGATATCGTCTTTATCATTGAGTGCTCGTGATACAGTTGTCGTGGATACATTAAGGTATTTGGCGATATCTTTGATTGTCGTTCTCATAATCTAAGGTATGACTGCAAGTTATTAACTTAAACGATACCGTAAACGATTAAGTAAAAGATTTTCAATAGATTATTATCTTTTTTATTCTTGTCAGTCCAATCTAATGTCTAAGTTTGTTGGGATGGCTTGGCGTGTAGACGTGAAGCTCTATATTATTATATCAACAACAAATAAGTCGTATGAAAAAACTATATACACTGGCTGTAATGGCCTGTGCCTTAGTTGTGTTGTCAGCATCTCAGTTGACGGGTCAGAGAACAGTGTCTGGAGTCGTTACAGATGCCTCTGGAGAAGCCCTCATCGGAGCTAACGTATTAGAAAAAGGCACGTCTAACGGTACCATCACCGATCTTGATGGATCCTTTTCACTTTCTGTATCTGAGGGAGCTTCATTAATCTTCTCTTATACAGGATTTACAGATCAAGAGATATTAGTAGGCGATCAAAGCAATTTTAATATTGCCCTAGCAGCGGGTGCATTTTTGGATGAAGTAGTCGTAACGGGTTATGGTACTCAGAAATCAAAAGAAGTTACCAGTTCGATTTCGAGCGTAAAAGCTGAAGACTTTAATAAAGGGGCGATCCAAGATCCCATCTCATTGATCCAAGGTAAGGTACCTGGACTTAATATATCTGCAGTTGGGGGAGATCCTAATGGTTCTTCAGAGATAAGATTACGTGGTGTTACATCATTTGGTGCAAACGCATCACCTCTTGTTGTTATAGATGGTGTCATCG
>CAZRXJ010000035.1:0-10796 GCA_964604025.1 uncultured Saprospiraceae bacterium
ATAGTAGCTGATACGCCATCCCCGCCAGTCGGAACGACATTGAGATCTAAATCAAATACACCATCGTTATCAGTATCAATAGCCGCCTCCCATATGAGCGTTTCGGTACATACACCAATGTCCGCACCACTTGCAGTTATCATAAGACCAGCAACTGAGCAATTAGGACCAGCTGATACTTCACGGCTCTCACATGTTATAATAGGATTAGAATCGTCATCTACGTTTATAGTTTGAAGGAATCTATATATGCCAGTTGTATCGCCAGAATTAGGAGTATAGTTACACCAATCAATTACTGTGATCTCTCTAATTATCTTCTTGCAAAACCCTTGACCTGGAAGCACATCAAATTCTGTTAAACTCTCTGTAGTTAAAGGATCATTACAACTACCTCCAGTGATAACAACATCACCAAAATCAGTGTCTTCACATCCTACTATAATTTCAGCCTGAGGAAATTGAATATCCAATACATCAGTATCACCAAAATTGAATGTCTTGGTACATATAATGTCGGCTGATCCTTCAATAAAGTAATCAACAACGACTTCTCCAGTATTACAACGAGAACTGATGGTATTAGATCTAATAGAATATACGATCGGTAAATCTCTATTAGAACAACCATTAAGTGTTACCCTTGGCAGATAATCTGCAATCACTGTATCCAATTCCGCAGTGCATGAAAGATTGAGTGTGGTTACACCACAGACGGTTGTTACATCAGTGTTCCTATCTTCTAATACTACGGTTGTCCAAGCAAGATTATAATTGCCAGAATCATCTTCAACTTTCAATTCTATAATCACTTCTCCAAATGGAGTCCCTGCTGTAGTAACGTCTGTAAGGTCATCGCCATTAAACTTTACAAAAGATCCAAATGGTTCATTACTTTCAAATCTTCTAATGGATAGATCTACACTATCATCACAGGCGTCAAAACTATTAGCGTCTATATTGCGAGAGAAGACTTTAGCTGTACATTCTCCTTGAAAAGAAGAAAAAGTAATCTTAATTCTTCTTTTAGAAAGAGCTACTGGCTTGATCATATCCTTGACGACCAATATCGCACTGTCTTCAGATGAGTTATCACATACATCAGTTACAACATAGTTGATCACGAATGTTCCAACGCCAAGACCTGCAAGAGTGAATCCATTGGCAGCGTTAGCTTCTATTCGTGTAGCACCTAATTGTACATACGCCAGCCATGTCAACTGATCTGTAGATGCGCAATTATCCATAAGTGAATCAGGACTTGGTACGATCAAGTCAATATCACATGACCATGGATCTGCACTTGAGATTAAAATTGTATCATTAAGCATAAACTTAGGCACTTCATTGTCCATCACTTTTATAATCTGAGTAAGTGGTGGCAATGTCTGGTTGGTACACCAGACAATAAGATCCCAAGTTCTTACGAACTTATATCCGATATCACCGCAGTGAGGGATTATCTCAGTATCAGTATAGCTTGCTGTTATTTTGCAATAAGCATCAGTTGTATTGCCTGCAAGACCTTCACCTATTTTGTTAAATACAAGTCTACCATCAGGTAACGTATCTACAAGTGTTGGATAAGATCTTACAAGGGCAGTGTCAGAGTTGGGATTAGAGAAAAAGCTAGTATTGGAGAAATAATTACGGAGCGACTGTGGGTCTGTATCGATACCACATGTGACGACCACTTTATTGCTTGGGGGCATGATCGCACCGACACCGATATTTTTGAATATAAATTTTTGGACACATCTTAGGTTTCTATTTACCATAGTGCCATTAACATCTGGCACTAGAGCCTGCCATGTTCTTGTGATCGTCCAACCGCCACATGAAGCGTCCGGTCTAAGTACATCACTAAACGTTAGGCTTCCGCTATTATCACAATTATCTGTAAATGTTGGGTTAATGCCAGCAAGACCAGTGAGATCTTGACTATCCAATACTTGACCAATAGAGGCACAACTAAAGATACAATCTTCATCTGGGATGAGATCAGTAGCAGCACATGGGCAATCTTGTGTAAATGGTGGAAGCTTGTCTTCAATAAGAAGGTCTGACCAGCATGTAACGCCGTCAGATTTTCTTTGAACAGTAACGACATAAGAACCAGGGTGTAAGAATTTTAAAAATTCTCCCTTTGGTCCGATCGTATCAGAAAACTCGCGTGTAGCAAGATCGAAAACGAATATGTCGGTAGGAGTTGTTCCATCGATATTTTTCACACTTAGTAAATAATCGAGTGGATCGGCATTTATATCTTCGCCTTTTAGTATATGGCCGGCATCCATCACAACTTCACAATTCTGATCCATCGAGATATTAACCCCTCCATTACACGCTAGCGACTGTCCAAAAGATTGTAATGAACAACTCGCCAAAAAGACAATAACAAAACACCTAACAATAGAGTAAATTTTACTCATAGGCATGACAAAAAGTTTAGGTTATTAAATGAGCAGTCCTTTAACCTTTCGATCGCCTTTGCAATCGCACTTTTTGAAAAATAATTAGAAGATGAGTAATCTTCCAATAGGGATTAGAAAACGTTGTGTACAACATTGGGGAGTGTACACATATATTTTTGTATTATAACAGCATCATTATACTGCAGTGATTATAATTATATTATACCACATGTCCTAAGACATGAAGCAATAGCTGACCCCTTTGGGAATCAGCTTATCTAACTTTTAAAAACTAAAATGGGATTAAAAAAGAGGGGGAGATACACCGTAGTGTGTAACAAATGTAATGTTTGAATCACTGGTAATTGCATAGTTGGCATGGTAATTATCAGATAAATATTATACTGATAATTGAAAATTATAATATGAACATCACACTTGAAATGTATTTATAATATAACACACATCTATCAATCATGGGCAATTACTATCTTTTCAATTATCGAGGCATCAGCAATTGTATCATATACTCTTAGAACATAAACACCTTCCTGAAAGTCACCTGACTCTATAGCCGTAGCATTTGCTTCGGAATATAACGTAACACCTTTCATATCATATAGGGTCACCATAACATCAAGCGTATTGGGGTATTCTATATTGAGAAGGTCCTTTACAGGATTGGGGTAAATGTTTATTGAAACATCCGAAAGTGTATGAACTGCTACTGTGAAATCGTCGTCAACATCCATGTCATTGTCAACATATCCTTCGGGTTGATCACAAGCACTTATGGGCTCGACACTTCCATCCCCCTCGCCATCACCATCTAAATCGGGCCACCAATCGGTTGGGCCTCCAATGTTGATATCATTATCATTGCAATCGATATCTACAAGAAAGCCATCTTCATCAAAATCTACAGAAGAACTACAACTAGAGTTAGCTATGGACATCTTGGTTCGAAAAGATAAGCCTCTCTCCGATATTACTTGAGTTACCCTATCAACGATCACCAGATCAGTTCTACTATCTCCATTGATATCAGCCGTCAATATGATTTCTTTAAAAGTACTGATCAAAGACTTGCTGGATAGCAGATCATTTTCAAAGGTGCCCCATTCATCACAATAGGTCCCATCTCCAGCAGAATTTATAATTTTATAGTTTATGCCACAACCAATCAGATTGTTGCTTAAATAGAAAATATCATCTCGTCCATCACCATTGATATCACCTATGCGAATACCATCTTTTATCGCAGGCAAATCATCTGATATATTGAACAATTCATCCTGAAATGTGTCATCTCCAAGTGACATGTATGATCGAATGTTGTAAGATATTGTATCAGCATTTTCATTTTTTTCAAAAAGGATAATATCAAGTGCATCATCAGCATTTATATCTCCGACTTTAATGTCATACAAATCAATAAGTCTAAAATCATTGTTTTCCCATATTGATTGAGTATACGTGGCATTGTCATTAATCGCCAATATGTGTAGCTTGATTCCTTGATTAAATCTTCCAGGTGTGACAATGATAATTTCACTTTTGCCGTCGGCATTGGTATCACCTGAAAAGATGTAATTATCCAAAATTGAAATTGATTCATCTATTATAATCTGATTAGATACTAAGTTGCCATCCGTATGGTACTGCAATATCTTAAGGCTAATAGTTGATTCTTTTTTATTGACAAATACAATATCCTGATCACCATCTCCATCTATATCCGTTATATGATGTGGATATTGTAAAGTCTCATCTTCGATAAATATAGAAGCACTATTTGCACTGTAAGTTCCGTCTCCATTGGACAATATCAACTGAGTCGTGAGTCCTATTGACAAAGTGTCTTGAATAAAGAAGACGATATCATCCAACTGATCATTATTAAAATCGGCAATTTCATATGAGCTCGATTGTATGCCAGCCGTACCATCAATCGAATCCAAGACTTCTTCATATTGACCATCTCCTATAGATAGTTTTGACCGAATCAATAATCCATGATCATTGTCTAACCTAGACATCAGAACAATATCATCATAATTATCTCCATTAATGTCTCCCGTTCTTACTGGAAATTCAAATATCTCAATACTACCTAACTCAAAATCTTGATGTTCATCAAATAGTTCTTCTCCTTTAATATTGTAGCAACCACATGAATAAGCATCCTCCAACATCATGATATCAATTGTTGAAAGAGCATTATTCCGAGGTATCCTCTCTCCGTTGAGTTTCGTTATCGTAAAGAATCGCGTAAATAATGGGTTTATGGAAAAGTCAGTGGAGGCGTAATGCATGATCGACTCAAAGTCATAGTCACCAAATGTATGTCCACTTCTTTTGTCAAAGTTGTGTTCGTTTCCTTCAGATATATTTTCGAAATTTATTCTTACAAATTGATCCCGATCAGCTCTCGATTGCTCATGCCAATATCCCGCTGCATGGATGATCTCATGTATGACAATAGATACGCCTTGGTTTTCAACTTCTATACCAGGTCCTATATTTATAAGTTGTATTCCGCCTTGTCTTCCCACTGCAGAATTGGCACCATTACAAGTAGGACAATTCTCGAACAAAACATAAGACCGGTCAACTTCCTTATCTCTGGGGACTACTTGTAATCGTGTTAGCACATTCGTTTCCTGAATCCCTCGAAGAACAGCTTCCCTTTGGTCACTATTTAGCTCTTTTGATAATTCGTAAGGAATTCTTCCACATTCCCATAATACTGCATCTGCACCAAGTAATCCCTTATTGGTAGATTTGTAGTCTTTTCTAATTCTAATATCTCCTTCATACAAGTAATGATCCTCAAACTCATTCACCTTGATTTTTTGAGTCTTTTCCGCGCCCGGAAAAAAATAATCTATCTCTACTACTTCTTGAGAATAGATAGGCAAAATGAAAAACATGCTAATGACAAAAGTGTAGCGCCTCTTCAGAGAAGAGGCATAGTTGATGTACTGATGATGCATCTAAGACAATTTAATAAGCCAATGAGATAATCACAAGATCTCAATTTTGAAGATCGAGGATTATTGACTTATCAAAGAATAATCTGACAAAAGGAAATCTTAATAAAATTTTAAAGTAGGACGGGAGTGAGTTATTAGAATTAACAACTCTTAAAGAAGTGTGAAATTGGCAGTTCGAGCGATATTGTATCCGCTCAGCTGCCGACAATGTAGATGTCAACGGGTCGATGTTGCAACTATAGAAAGCGGCTCCTTACTAAAACTTTGAACCCAATAGGTCTTGTGTTTAGATAAACCCATGTCTGTCATATCAGGGTCCATAAGCATTCGGCAATGTGAAGGGCTCTTCTTCCAGGCTTCAAGAACTTGGTAAAAATCATCATAGCCGAATCCCAAATTCTCACCTATTTTGGCCCAGTCATATCCTATATTGGATAGACGGTCGCCGAGATTTTCGCCACTTTTAGATACATGATCAAAATGACCATTAGCAGCCATATATCTGGCATACTTGTTAGAGACTCTATATAAGACGTTGTTCCATTGGACAGGTTGTACTGGCGACATCCACTGTCCACCACAATTACATCCTTCACTTCGCAACATGTTGACTTCACTTAAGACTCTATGAATATTGGTCTGTGAGGGCTGTGCAGGTAGTAAGAAAGATAAAAGACTAAAAGAAAGGATTGACAAATACTTCATTCAATGATTTATACTCTTCAGACAAAATGGTTAAAGCGAAACAGAAAAAGACTCAATCAATCCATCTAAGGCTTCATCAAGCAGATCATAGACTTTCTGAAATCCTCCATTATAGTAGGGATCAGGTACAGCCATGTTTCGTTCTGGATAAACGTAATTAAGTATCAACTTTATTTTGTCTCTGTGAGATTTATCTTTTGCAAGAGCAGAAACATTCTGATAATTAGAGGAATCCATCGTTAAGATCAGATCAAATCGGTCCAAGTCCTCCAATTCTATCTGTCTGGCTTTTTGGTTGACGATGTTGATACCATACTCCATAGCCTTATCTATAGATCGTTGATCAGGACCATCTCCAACATGAAATCTACCTGTCCCTGCACTATCGACAACCCAATCAAGTCCATAAGCTCTAATCTTCTGCTCTAGAATACCTTGAGCCAGCGGTGATCGACATATATTGCCAAGGCAAACCATTAAGATCTTCATATAATCATATTATGATTATATATAATATAAGCACATCTTATGCCACAATTACTTAAATGACTAGCCAGATGCGAAATCTAATGCCTGAAGGCAATTCTAAGCCTCAGATACATTAACTTATGATAGAGTAAAATGTCTCGCTTAAAGAGAGCTTTTGACATAGTACGCAAATTTCTATAGGGAGGCTGTTAAAGCTTTTTACCTTGACTTCTTTTTCTCTTTTTAGAGTTCATACTCTTCATATAATCTTTACTTGACGTAATCTCTGCAACACACCGAAATCCCAACCATACGTCAGCTCGTTCATACTTCTGAGTCATGTCAGGATTTATCCAATTACCGCCTTTTGCCACTCCCCTTTCTAATATCATCTCTGACACATTATCGTTTATGAACTCTATGCGTTGATCAGCGTTCTCTTTAGTTTCACTTATAGTTGTTAAGGACCTTGACTTGTCTTCAGCTAGATCGTAAATCATCTCCCATTCGTCTTCTGTTGGCAATCGAAACACAAGAAAGTCAATTTCTTGTTTGGGTTTGAATCCCGTAAACTCTCCTGAAAAATAATCTTCTGGAGTAAAGTGAGAATCCGCACTTTGTTGTTTATAGTTATAGAGTAGTTTTTGATCGATAAGTGACAATTCTAATACAGCAGCGGTACGCCACTCTGTATATGCTATGGCTTGATCATAGGATATGCCAACTACGGGTAGACGTTCGATATTGATCTGGTCAATTGGTACTTGAACACTCTCTCGGATATAGCTTCTTAATTTGTTAGTAATGAGACTGTCAAGAGCGGCCTCTTGTACTTCCTTGGAGTCAGCACCATAGATCTTATTAAGGTAGAATAAATACTCGCTATATGCGATATAAGTAATCTCCAAATAATCAACAAAAAGACTGTCGTTTATTTTGACATTGACTGGAGGTGCCGATGTCTTTTTTTTGCCCTTTACAAGTTCATATTTGTTTCCAGTACTGCAAGCACTTACTATAAGTATTGTTAAAAAAAAGAAGCATATGTATTTCATGGTGAAGTTAAATTAACAAAAAAGGGCGCTCATCAATAAGATAAGCGTCCTTTTTTGTTAAATCTACTAGCGCTTAATGCGCTCATTAAGCATAGCCCAATGATGGTCATTTTCTATTTTATGCCACAACCGATTGCTTTTGTTTTAGCAGGAGTTGGGCTTTTGCCAGCTTTGATAGATGCTACAGCATCTTCAACATATGTCACTCCTACGCCATTAGCATCTTGAGGATTATCATCGATTGCGCCTATATATTGTACAACCATTTCCTTATCAAGTACAAAGACATGAGGTGTCTTAGTTGCTCCATATTGAGGATAAACCACTTGGCCTGCATCAAAGAGATATGGAAATGAAAAACTCTTCTCACTTACTCTTTCTTTCATTTTATCAAAACTATCGCCAGCTTTCTTTTCTGGATTATTAGGATTGATAGCAATTACAGGAAATCCCTGATTAGAAAATTTATCATGTAGCCCTTGTATGCGATCTTCATACAAGACTGCGTACGGACAAGTATTACAAGTGAAGATTATAATGTATCCTTCTGCATCTTCATAATCAGACAATGACACAAATTTATCATCGACATTCTTCAAACTAAAATCAGTAGCTGTGTCTCCGATATCATATCCATCTACCAAAGTAAATGACATCGTCAATAGCGTCATTAAAAAAAGTCCGCTGGTAAGAAATAATTTCATTGATTTATAAATTTATAATTGAATAAATGATTCTAATTCTGAGTGAAGCTCATCATATGTTTCATATGACTTTTCAACAAAGTGTCTTTTCTCTCCTGAGACAAATAAAGTCGCCGGTATTGTACCTTCCCATGAAGGATCTACTTTGCCGATCCAGTCATTAGCCTTTGGGTCTGCCAAATGTATCAACCGTGATGTATATTTTTTCTTTTTTAGAAAAGGAACCAGTCTTCTGTCATGCTGATTTTTAAAATCAATACTAACCAGTACGACTTCGACATTTGTATCTTTATATTCTGAAGTCAATGCTTCAAAATGAGGCAACTCCTTGACACATGGTGCGCACCAAGTAGCCCAATAGTTAACAACATATACTTTGGTTGGATCTTCGATCAGCTTTGATTCAAATTGATCAAATGAATCATAGACTTCTATGTCTTGTGACCAAGCAGTACTTACGACTAAAAGTCCTATAACCAAAAAAATTAGCTTGTTCATATAAATACTTGAGCTGCAAAGATGCTCCAATTTTCGGTCGCTTACATTCTATTTAAGTTGCTTTTAACAATTATAGCACCACTAATTCAACTTATAAGGTAATCCCAGTCTACTTATGACATCCAGAAGAGCGGTATCTACAGTGACATGTCTTTCTGCGCCCACCAGATCCAACTCTATATTGTTGGTATGGTCAACGATCATCACCTTAAATTTGTGTTGACCTTTAGGGTCTGAGACATCGTTAAGCTGCTTAATTAGCGATTCTGTTATCCCTTCTATAGGTACTTGCAGTGTTATGCTCTTAGTCAATATCTTTCCAACTGTATCGAGCAGCTTGACATCTTTTACTCTAAAGTAATAGTTGTCACTATTATACCCTTTAGAATTCATGCCTTCAACATAAAGCACGGCACCTAATTGTACTAAGCTGCCATAATGATTGTGTTGTTCATTGTACAATCCAAACTGCATCGACCCTTTAAAATCTTGTAGCGTGAACTTTTTATAACCCAGCCCTTTCTGAGTGGTACCTTCGAAGACCTCCGTTACGAGTCCAGCTAATCTTATAGATCTCTCTTTTACATCATCCATCTTATCAAGCGTCACATCTACGAAGTGCGCTAACTCCATCTCATAATCATCTAATGGATGACCACTTATAAATATACCTGTGACCTGCTTCTCACGATTCAGCATTTCAATTTTATTCCAAGGGATGACAGTTGGCATTTTGGGATCCGGAAGGATCTGCTGAGTCATATTGCCAAATAGAGAATTTTCCATTTGGCTTTTTTGATTTTGATATGCACTACCAAATTTTAAAGCATGAGCGAGAACAGTATCATAGTTGTCTGTTGGGGCAAAGTACTGCGCTCTATTACCTTCATTAAAATGATCCAACGCACCGCTTTGAGCAAGACTTTCGAGACACTTTTTATTGACCGTTCTGAGATTCATGCGTTTGGTCATGTCCCAAAGATTCTCAAAAGGACCTGTCTCTGTACGGGCTCGGATGATTTCTTCTACAGGCCCTTCCCCAACTCCTTTCAATGCAGAAAGGCCAAATCTGACATGACCATCTTTATTGACTGTAAAGTTGAGATTGCTCTCATTGATCTGTGGACCCAACACTGTTATACCCATTCGCTTTGCTTCGCGTAGAAAGAAGTTAAGCTTGCCGATATCGTTTTTGTTATGTGTCAAGACTGCTGCCATAAACTCAGCGGGATAGTGAGTCTTCAGATAAGCGGTCTGAAAAGCAACTATGCTGTATGCCGCCGCATGAGATCTATTAAAGCCATATGAAGCGAACTTTTCCATGGTATCAAATATCTCATTGGCTTGATCCTTATCTACACCTTTACTTGTAGCACCTTCAGAAAATATCTGACGATGACGCTCCATCTCCTTGAGCTTCTTCTTTCCCATAGCACGGCGCAACATATCCGCCTTACCAAGTGTGTAGTCTGCCATAATCTGAGCCGTCTGCATGATCTGCTCTTGATAGACCATGATACCATTGGTAGGTCTTAATATCTCTTCTAACCATTCGTGAGGATAGGTTATCTCTTCTTCTCCATGTTTTCTTTTTATAAAAGAAGGTATGTTGTCCATAGGACCAGGGCGATACAAAGCATTCATAGCAATGAGATCCTCTAAAGAAGTTGGCTTCAGTTCTTTTAGAAACTTACGCATACCATCCGACTCAAATTGGAATATCCCAATCATGTCGCCACGTTGAAACAACTCATAAGTCTTCTCATCCTCCAAGTCTATCTCATCTGGGTCGATGCGCTTTTCTTCGCCATATCTGATTACAATATTTTCAATAGCATCTTTTATAATTGAAAGAGTCTTCAACCCTAAAAAATCCATCTTCAACATACCTGCATCTTCAACTACACTTCCGTCAAATTGTGTAATCAGCAATTCAGAATCTTTAGAAGTACTAAC
>CAZRXJ010000036.1:0-10607 GCA_964604025.1 uncultured Saprospiraceae bacterium
TCTTTAAAATCCATCGATCCAATGATTTGTTTTGCACTTGCGCGTATTGATGTTGTAGGACTAATAAATGAACACAGCGTAATAACTCCAGAGTTAAGGTAAAGTTTAGCTAGCTCGGCAACACGTCTTATATTTTCTGCGCGATCTTCCAAGGAAAAACTGAGATTACTGCATAGGCCCGAGCGAACGTTATCTCCATCAATCACTTGAACAAAATATCCTTCACCAAATAATTTTCTTTCAAGACCTTTAGCTATTGTACTCTTACCAGAACCTGACAACCCCGTGAACCAATATACTTGCGCACGCTGATTTAGGAATATTTCACGTTCTCTACGATCTACTAATTGATCAAATATAGGATGAATGTTATCTGCCAAGATTATTTCTTTGAGTTAAAGATACTCCTTATCTGACCCCTAGGAATAGATTGCCATCCTCTTTCGTGTAAATAGTATAATAGGAGTTTTACCGGAAATTCTATGGATGTAACTGTTACTGCAGTATTCATTTCTCCAGTCGTCAAATACGTTATTATGAAAATCGCTCCTGATGCAATGATCCTCCAAGTTAATCCTTTCAGGATGCTGCGTAGATGAGATTCTTTTTGAAATTCGGCCATTCGATTTACATAAGATACAAACGTACGCGAATTAAGGATAAGGGCTCTATTTTTATATTTTTCTTATGACTTGAGAGGCAAAGATCCACAGGATATAAAGAATGAAACCCACGGCAAATCCAAATAATGAATATTTTAATATCGATGGTTTTTGTGGAGTGAGGGGATAAGATGGAGCATCTAATAGTTGTATCAATGGAGCACTTGTTTTAACAGCATATTCTGCCCGTGCGAGATTTTCTATAATTTGATTTAGTGCAGCTTGATATCCAACCAATTTACTTTCGAGCAAAGCAATTTCTACATTATTTTTATTTCTAAAAGACCCCGCGTTACTGTCTTTTAATTGAGCAACGGAAAATGCCGTGTTTGATATTAAGGTTGTAATAGAATCTCTCTCAGCAAGGATGAGATTAAATATTTTTTCACTTCGTTCTACAGCTTTATCTATAAAAAATGATGACACTTCTTTATATAACTCATTTACAAAAGTGATAGAAAGACTGTCTGACAATGATTTCATGTAGAAACTCATGATATAGTCAGTGTTACCATAATCGGAAGTCAAGAGAGCTGATGATCTACTTTGCTTATTACCTGCGATGAGTGTCTTAAGAGATTTCAAAACATACTGAGCTTCAGGATTAGTCAATTGAGCAGTATCGATTCGATAGTTTTTGAGATCTGGTTTTTGTTCTCCCCATTTGCTGTCAAGCTGATAGACATCTATAAAGTGACTGGCCAAGGTTTGTTCTTTCCCTGATATATCAACATTGTTTAAGAGTGTTGATTCAATAATTCTGTTAGAGCGAGCTATAGCAAGCAACTTGTCGACATTGTACTTACCGCCAGAAGGGGTTATACCAAATTGACTAAGAACGCCACTTACTCCCGATATCTGAGGATTATTATCATCATTTAACATAAATGATAGCTCCGCAACATATTGATCTTCTTTTTGAAGACTCCAGAATATAGCAGCAGCAATTGATATCAAACAGAATAATCCAAGCCCAAGCGCATTGGACTTGATCCACCTTATAACATCAGCAACAGATGTAACTACTTCGTCTAAAGTAATTTCATCTGCATATTGTTGTCTTTGTTCCTTAGGTGGATTCATTTATGAAGTAGTCATTATCGTTACCTAAAGGTAATACCAAACATATCAATTCAACTACTTGCTAATCTTTATAGTTGAGACTTGGAAATAAAGTCTTTTCAGCTTTTTCCACATCAATATTGTTTCTGTTCGAATACTCCGTTACTTGATCTTTTGATATTTGGCCCAAGCCAAAGTATTTGCTTTGTGGATGACTGTAATAAAAACCACTTACAGATGCCGCAGGATACATAGCCAAGCTCTCAGTTAAATATATGCCAGTGTTTTTCTCGGCGGCCAACAGTTCAAATAAAACATTTTTCAAACTATGGTCTGGGCAAGCAGGATAACCAGGAGCTGGTCTGATACCCTGATATTTTTCTTTTATTAGTTGGTCATTAGTTAAGTCATTCTCATCCGTATAATTCCAATATTTGGTTCTTACTAACTGGTGAAGCCTTTCAGCAAATGCCTCGGCGAGTCGATCTGCGAGAGACTTTAGCAAGATGGCATTATAATCATCGCCAGATGCTTCGAATTCTTTAACTTTCTTTTCAATTCCTATACCAGTCGTAACGGCAAATCCTCCGATATAATCTGGGACTGATCCAACTGGAGCTAAAAAGTCAGATAGGCAAAAGTAAGGCAGGCCTTTTGCTTTTTGTCTTTGTTGTCTGAGGTTAGTGATTCTATGAATCTCTGTTTTTCGATCTTCATCACTATATATAACAACATCATCTACTTCAGCATTAGCTGGGAAGATTCCAACTACCCCTTTAGCTGTTAACCATCCTTCAGAGATAATTAGTTGTAACATGTCTTTGGCATCATCAAATAGTTTTGAAGCCTCTTCTCCTACAACTTTATCTTCTAATATAGCAGGATACTTTCCTTTTAATTGCCAGCTAGAAAAAAATGGAGTCCAATCAATATATTTAGAAAGATCTTCAAGATCATAATTGTCTAATACCTCAATACCATTAAGAACAGGAATAGGTGGAAGATAATCTGTCCAATCTAATTGTAATTTGTCTCTTCGTGCCTCTTCAAGTGACACATATTTTTTAGTTGTTGTATTGGCTTTTCGTTGTGTTCTAATTTTAGCATAGTTACTTCTAACGTCAGCAATATAATTGTCAGTAACTTCTTTTTGACTAGAAAGGAGTGAACCTGCAACAGCAACACTTTTAGACGCGTCCAAAACATGAATCGTTGGACCAGAATATTGTTCTTCAATCTTAACTGCAGTATGTGTTTTGGAAGTTGTGGCACCACCTATCAACAAGGGTATTTTCATGCCCATTTCTTCCATCATAGTTGCAACCGTTACCATCTCATCAAGCGAAGGGGTTATCAATCCACTTAATCCTATGATATCTACATTTTTTTCAATTGCAGTTTTTAGAATCTTAGCAGGCGGCACCATAACGCCAAGATCAATGATCTCATAATTGTTACAAGCAAGGACGACACCAACAATGTTTTTTCCAATATCGTGTACATCACCTTTAACAGTTGCCATTAATATTTTACCATTGGTCTGTACAATTCCATCTTTCTCCTCTTCTATAAATGGAGTTAAATATGCCACGGCTTTTTTCATTACACGAGCACTTTTAACCACTTGTGGTAAGAACATCTTTCCAGCGCCAAATAAATCCCCTACGACATTCATCCCATCCATCAAAGGACCTTCGATAACTGACAGCGGAGAGTTTAATTCTATACGAGCTGCTTCTGCGTCTTCATCTATATATTCTGTAATCCCTTTTACCAGTGCGTGCTCTATACGTTTTGTAACGGAAGCCTCTCGCCAACTGAGGTCAACGACTCTTGTCTTTCCGCCACCTTTTACTTGCTCGGCATATGTGATAAGATCGTCTGTTGCCGTGTCTGTTTTATTAAAAATTGCATTTTCTAATAGTGTAACTAATTCATCAGGAATCTCATCATAGATCTCCATCATCCCAGCATTGACAATACCCATATCCAGACCTTTATTAATGGCATGATATAGAAAAACACTATGCATCGCTTCTCTAATCTTGTTGTTGCCTCTAAATGAGAAAGACACATTGCTGACACCTCCACTGATCTTTGCACCAGGGCATTCACGTTTGATTAATTCTGTTGCATCTATGAAGTTTTTTCCATATTCTCTATGTTCTTCTATCCCTGTTGCAATTGCAAATATGTTGGGATCAAAGATGATGTCCAATGGATTAAAACCCACCTCTTCAACCAGAATCTTATATGCTCTCTTGCATATCTCAACTTTGCGCTCTACGGTCTCGGCCTGTCCTTTTTCATCAAATGCCATAACTACAGTTGCAGCACCATATCTTTTTATAATTTGCGCTTGACGCTTGAACTCTTCAACTCCTTCTTTCATGGAGATTGAGTTCACTATGCATTTGCCTTGAACACATTTTAGACCTTCTTCTATAACTGAGAATTTAGAAGAATCTATCATGATGGGCAACTTGGCAATTTCAGGTTCTGCCATGATGAGGTTCAAGAATTTCTTCATAGCGGCTTCTGAATCAAGAAGCCCTTCATCCATATTTACGTCGATGATTTGAGCACCACCTTCAACTTGCTGAGCTGCTACGGCCAACGCTTCCTCATAAGAACCTTCTTTGATAAGTCTTGCGAACTTGCGTGAGCCGGTAACATTGGTCCTCTCTCCAATATTTATAAAATTGAGATCTTCTCGTACGATCAATGGTTCTAGACCAGAATATTGACTATAAGAAGACTCTTTGGAAAAAGGTCTTGGGACTATACCTTTAGCCGCCTCTACCATTACTTGGATATGTTCTGGAGTTGTACCACAACAACCACCTATGATATTAGCATATCCAGCTTTTAGAAAGTTGGACATAAGGACACCCATCTCATTTCCGGATTGGTCATACTCACCGAACTCATTGGGCAATCCAGCATTGGGATAAGCGCTTACGGGGCATGTAGCTATCTTTGCCAAGTCTCTAAGGTGCGGAGCCAGCTCTTTAGCACCAAGCGCACAATTAAGGCCGACACTCATGAGATTCATGTGAGAAACAGATATCCAAAAAGCCTCGACCGTCTGACCACTTAATGTTCTACCACTAGCATCGGTAATTGTACCTGATACCATAAGCGGTAGTTCTCTACCGATTTCTTCGTATAAACAATCTATAGCATATAATGCTGCCTTGCAGTTAAGTGTATCAAATACAGTTTCTATAAGTAGTATGTCTACGCCTCCATCTACAAGACCTCTCGCCTGCTCAAGATATGCGGCGACTAAATCATCAAATGTCACAGCACGATAGCCCGGATCATTGACATCAGGAGAAAGAGAAGCTGTCCGAGTAGTTGGTCCAAGCGCTCCGGCTACATATCTCGGTTTGTCATGAGTAGAATATTCTTTTGCAGCGGCCACTGCTATTTTTGCTGACTCTAGATTGAGTTCATAGCATAGACTTTCCATCTCATAATCTGCCTGAGATACTGTGTTCGCGCTGAAAGTATTAGTTTCTATAATATCTGCTCCTACTTCCAAATATTCTTTATGTATAGCCGATATTATATCAGGTCTTGTAAGAGATAGCAATTCATTGTTTCCCTTGATATCTCTATGAAAATC
The DNA here is from genome assembly GCA_964604025.1 of uncultured Saprospiraceae bacterium. Lineage (GTDB taxonomy): Bacteria > Bacteroidota > Bacteroidia > Chitinophagales > Saprospiraceae > JAJRXG01. Next base: position 5,356 of record CAZRXJ010000036.1, read on the forward strand.
CTTGAATCGATTGCCTCGATAGTCTGCCTCGGTAAGCTTATATCTTTGAATCATGGTGCCCATGGCACCATCCATCACGAGTATGCGATCTTTCAAAACATCAGTAACCAGAGGAGCATTTTTTGTCATGGGCGCAAAAGTAAAACTATTGAACCTCATATGGGCATTGAAGTTTTTAATATTCACTCATTTCTTTTTTGGGATATTTGCAGATTAAAGGCAACTGAAACTGCTTAAACTGATGGGATACAAACTTACTTCTAACTATGTACCTACTGGAGATCAACCTCAAGCGATCGCTCAATTAGTTCAAGGCATCAATAATGGTGAGAGCGAACAAGTGTTGCTTGGTGTTACTGGTTCGGGGAAGACCTTTACGATGGCCAATGTCATAGCCCAAGTAAGTAAGCCAGTCCTTGTTCTGACACACAACAAGACACTAACTGCACAACTATATGCCGAACTAACGGAGTTTTTCCCAGATAACGCTGTCGAGTATTTTGTGAGTTACTATGACTATTATCAACCTGAGGCCTATATAACATCAAGTGACACTTATATAGAGAAGGATCTTTCGATAAATGAAGAAATAGATAAGCTTCGACTTCGTGCTAGTTCTAATCTTTTATCTGGCAGAAGAGATATTATCATCGTTGCCTCTGTATCGTGTATATATGGCATGGGCAATCCTGATGATTATAAAGGAGCCATCATCAGAATCCAAAAAGGACAGACTATATCTCGCAACAGGTTACTTTATCAATTAGTAGAGAGTTTGTATTCGCGATCGGAGCAAGAGTTTAAGAGAGGAACTTTTAGAGTTAAAGGAGATACGGTGGATATCCATCTTCCGTACGTAGATTTTGGATTTAGAGTTGTCTTTTTTGGAGATGAAATCGAAGCTATTGAAAAAATAGAATTAAGATCTGGAAAAAGAATTATCAGCTTAAATGAAGCTGCAATTTTTCCAGCTAATCTCTATGTGGCACCCAAAGATCGACTTAATCAAATCTTAAGGCAGATAGAAGGAGAGTTAGATGATCATGAAAAATTCTTTGAACAAGAAGGCAGATTTATAGAAGCTAAACGCATCAAGGAGCGAGTGACATTTGATGTGGAGATGATGCGCGAATTAGGCTATTGTAATGGTGTTGAAAATTATTCAAGATTTTTTGATGGCCGCAAACCTGGAACAAGACCGTTTTGCTTATTGGATTATTTTCCAGATGATTATCTCATGATCATTGATGAGAGTCATGTAACCTTACCACAAGTGAGAGGTATGTGGGGCGGGGATAGAGCTAGAAAAATCAGCTTAGTTAATTTTGGTTTTAGATTGCCATCCGCATTGGATAACCGCCCATTGAACTTTGAAGAATTTGAAAGTTTGGTGCCACAAGTTGTTTATGTAAGCGCTACACCTGGAGATTATGAATTAGAAAAAACAGAAGGTGTAGTCGTAGAGCAGATAGTAAGACCTACAGGACTTCTGGATCCTCCAATTGAAGTAAGACCAAGTATCAACCAAATCGATGATTTACTAGAAGAAATCCAACTTAGAATAGAAGCTGACGAAAGAGTACTGGTGACAACTTTAACAAAGAGAATGGCTGAAGAGCTTACAAAGTATCTTACAAAACTCAATGTCAAAGTGAGGTATATACACTCAGAAGTCGATACGATGGATAGGGTAGAAATCATAAGAGATCTGAGACTTGGAGGATTTGATGTATTGGTCGGGGTTAACTTACTTAGAGAAGGGCTCGATATGCCCGAAGTATCCTTAGTTGCGATACTTGACGCTGACAAAGAAGGGTTTTTAAGAAATACCCGATCGCTTACACAGACTTCAGGTAGAGCGGCTCGTAACTCTAATGGTATGGTTATCTTTTATGCCGATAAAGTGACTCGAAGTATGCAGCAGACTATCGATGAAACTAATAGAAGACGCTCTATTCAAAAAACATATAACGACAAGCACGGCATCACACCTACAACTATTAAAAAATCTAAAGAGGATATTATAAATCAAAAATCTATCCTTGATATACGCGGCAAAAAATCTAAAGCATATACAGAACCCATTGAGCCGAATCTAGCGGCAGATCCTGTAATAAAATATATGACTAAGGATCAGCTAGATAGACTAATCCATGATACTGAGATTAAAATGAAAAAAGCAGCTAAAGATCTTGACTTTATAACTGCGGCACAATATCGAGATGAACTATTCGCTTTGAAGAAGAAGTATAAAGCTGCAATCTAAGGTTGCAGATAATACAAATCTATTCCATCTAAAATCATTTGAACGATTTTATCAGGATAGAAATATCCAGAATCTATAATTTGATTATAATTAGAATGATCTTCAAAGTCGATATTATAAATTTTCTTAAATCTCTCTTTTTCGCTTTTTCTACGTTCTTTGATTTTTCTAATTAGATGTAATACATCTCGATTAGATTCATCGCTTTTTCTCTTATCATCTTTGCTGATACGCTGAGCCGCAATATCTTCATCACACAACAAAAACACCTTATATGAAGAAGGAACAAAGTGCCATGCTAATCGAGAATCCACAACATAGTCTTCGTCTGTATCATTTAAGGCGCGAGTATAAGAATCAATTTTTTCATCTATGTCTCGCCTCGAATCGGTAAGGTGATTGAGTTCTAGAGTAGTCAAGCCCATATCGGCCGCTATCTGTCTCTGTATGGCTCCTGTGGAAAGGTATTGATAACCTAGTTGCTCGCATAACAACTTTCCTGTTGTACTCTTTCCGCTTCCTATATCCCCTGAGATTGTGATTATCATCTGATTACGATTGATCGAATAAAATGAATCACAAAACTATAAATAACCTTTAGATCCAATAGAGATCGTTAATTTGGCCGATAGAAATCAAATAATAATGAGCAAAAATAATATTGATATCGATCTCTTATCAGAAATATGCAAAGTGCCTGGTGCACCAGGATTTGAACAAAGGATAAGAGAAAAAGTCATAAAAGAAGTAACCCCCTATGTAGATGAGGTAGAAGTTGATGCTATGGGCAATGTGCATGCTATAAAAAGAGGCACTGGAGATAACAATAAGAAAGTGCTCGTAGCAGCTCATATGGATGAGATCAGCTTTATCGTGACCCATATTGACGATGATGGATATGTTAGATTTCATCCCTTAGGAGGTTTTGACCCTAAGACACTTACTGCGCAAAGAGTAATCATTCACGGAAGTGAAGATGTCGTTGGGGTTATGGGCACAAAGCCCATTCATATCATGAAACCAGAAGAGCGTAAAAAGATGCCAGATCTTTCAGATTACTATATTGATACAGGCATGAAAAAAGATGATGTCGAAAAGATAATCTCTATTGGCAATCCCATAACAAGAGAAAGAGATCTCATCGTTATGGGTCCATGCGTCAATGCCAAGTCGCTTGATAATCGGGTGTCTGTCTACATATTAATTGAAGCCCTGAAGGAAGTATCAAAGCAAAAGCTTGATGTTGATATTTATGGAGTATTTACTGTACAAGAAGAGGTTGGATTAAGAGGAGCGATGACAGCTGCCTCTGGTATTGACCCGGATTTTGGGATTAATCTTGATGTGACACTGGCCTGTGATTATCCTATGGCACAACCCCATGAGCGTATTACATCTCTCGGAGAAGGGACAGCGATCAAGGTATTAGATGGTGCCACTATATGTGACTATAGAATGGTCAGTTATATGAAGCAATTGGCGGAACAAAAGAATATACCTTATCAAATGGAAATTCTGCCTGCAGGAGGTACTGATACCGCAGGTATCCAGCGATATGCTAAAGGAGGTTCTATAGCGGGAGGGATATCAATACCCACGAGATACCTTCATCAAGTGATTGAGATGGCGCATATGGAAGATATACGTGCAACGATAGATCTCTTAAAAATTTGTATTGAGAAAATTGGGTCTCATAATTGGTCATTTTCATAAATGAATAAACTACTGAATAATATGTGGATAGAAAAAGACGACGCCCTCCATGCCGAATTTAAGTTTAAGAACTTCACCAAGGCTTTTGCTTTTATGACAGAGGTAGCATTCATAGCAGAGGAACAAAATCACCACCCAGAATGGTCCAATGTATATCATACGGTTAAGATCAAACTTACGACTCATGATGCTGGTAATATGATCACTGAAAAAGATCGAACTATGGCTAAGAAAATTGAAGAAATTTATAGCTGACGATCAGTATTAATATTAGGAGTAATAGACACTTGTTAAGGTGCTGTTAAGGAATTCTGAAGTAAAAACATTTGGGTTTTTGAGACCGTTTTGATATAACTTTAGAACGTCGAATTATTGCGACGATCATTACAACAGACGAAACCTTAACACATGAAAAGTTTATTTCAGCTTGTCATTGCGGGGATCATAGGTGGAGCCATCGCCTTTGGAGCATTCAAAGCTTTTGACAAGGACACCATTATATACGAAGAGATACCTGCTAAATCCTATCAAACCAATCAAGTAGTTAACAGATCAACTACTCCAAGTTCTAATTCTTCATACGCAGCCGATGTGCCTGACTTTGTAGTTGCAGCCAGCAAAGCTAATCCAGCCGTAGTACATATCAGCGCTGAGAATGAAGAGGCAAAAAATTATGATAGCCGCAGAAACTATGAAGACAACTTCTGGGGATATCGAAGATTCAGGGGAGAGCGACCTCAGGCTGGTACAGGGTCAGGTGTGCTTATAAGTGAAGATGGATTTATCGTAACTAATAACCATGTTGTTGGCTTCGCAGATTATATAGAAGTGACGATGCATGATGGCACAACACTACAAGCTAAAAAAGTAGGTACAGACCCATCAACAGACTTAGCAGTTATAAAAGTTGAAGGACAATCCTTTCCTAATCTTAAGGTAAGCGATTCAGATGATGTAAAAATTGGTCAATGGGTAGTCGCGGTAGGCAATCCATTCAATCTTACTTCTACAGTGACTGCTGGTATAGTAAGTGCAAAAGGAAGAGACCTCGATATTATACAAGGCGAAAAACAAAGAAGAGGAGTGGAGACTAAGACGATAGAAGAATTTATACAAACCGATGCAGTAGTAAATCCAGGAAATAGTGGTGGCGCATTAGTAAACACTTCAGGTGAGTTAATCGGAATTAACACAGCTATATCTTCACCAACTGGTGTTTATGCTGGTTATTCTTTTGCTATTCCTTCTAATTTGGTTAAGAAGGTAATCACCG
>CAZRXJ010000037.1:0-10551 GCA_964604025.1 uncultured Saprospiraceae bacterium
GGTCCAAGAGTGGAACACATATGGGGACCTAAAAAATTCTTAACCTTCTATCTGCTATGTGGACTCGGGGCAGATGTACTTCATTTGATAACTGGCGGTGGCCCTGCGCTAGGGGCTTCTGGTGCGATATCTGGTGTTCTGTTGGCCTTCGCTTATATGTACCCCAATGCTAAAGTCATGTTACTTATACCGCCGATACCCCTGAAGGCCAAATATTTGGTTTTGGGCTTATTGGTCTTTGACCTTTATCTTGGTCTTACCAATAGCAACACAGGCATTGCTCACTTTGCTCACATAGGAGGAGCTGTAATGGGAGTGATATTGATCTTCTTATTTAAGAAGAACCCTAATCTATTAAGGTAATTAACTCATTACTCTGTAAAACTTTAACTTGTATTAGCGTTATTAAGGAAAGAATATGTTTCAGTCTGTCGCAGATGATATAAAAGCCCAATTCTCATACGGCAATATGGTCACTAAGATCATATTGGTTAATCTATTTGTGTTTTTTTTCATAATTATTGTTAAGGCCTTTACCCCGTCAGGAAGTGAAGTATATGACACATTGATAGATTGGTTAGCACTGCCCTCTGATGGCTGGAAACTTATAAAGGTTCCATGGACTTTGTTTTCTTACATGTTCTTACACGAAGGGTTGTGGCATTTTGCTTGGAATATGCTGATGTTATTCTGGTTTGGAAGAATCTTGGGTGATTTAATAGGAGATAGAAGAATTTTGCCTTTATATATAATTGGAGGCCTTGCTGGTGCTTTAATGTTTTTGATATATACACAACTCAGTGGAACAGTAGCAAATGTAAGAGGTGCAAGCGGAGCTATCAGTTGTTTTATTGTTGCTGGTGGCTTTGTCGCCCCAGAGTACAACATCAGGCTCTTGTTAATTGGCAACGTTAAGCTCAAATATGTTGCTCTTGCTCTTTTTCTTCTTGATTTAGTGAGTATTGCAGAGGGGAATAATGTCGCTGGAAACTTTACCCATATCGGAGGAGCAATTATGGGTGGTTTATTTGTTTATATGCTGAGACAAGGATTAGATCTCACCAGTCAATTTCCAAGTAAGGTCGGCTTATCACAAAAAAAGAGCACAGCCCCTATGACGGTGGTTCATAACAAGAAGTTTCCAAAGAGGAAAACCGATAAAGAGCCCAGACCAGTCAATGTCCAAGATCGAATAGATGAGATTTTAGATAAGATCAATGCTACTGGATATGATAGCCTTAAAGCGGAAGAAAAAGATTTTCTATATCGAGTCAGTAAAAAAAGCTAAGACGCGGATTGAGAAAAAAAACAATAGGTGTCATCAGCTTTTTATCTGTTCTAATATTGGGCACTGCATTGTCATCAATGTATGTAAAGCCCAATGATAAAGACATCTTATCTCTGTTTGGATTGATTTTTCCTTATGTCTATATCACTTGCCTTTTAATCATTCCTCTGGCCTATAGACGCCACAAAATCACTTTTCTACTTGGACTTGGCTTGCTGGTATTTGGCGCAAAGCCTATGTTGTCTTATGTAAAACCAGGTAAGTCTTCTAATCCTCATAAGGCACATCTACAAGTATTAACTTATAATGCGATGATGGGCACCAAACTGGTTGATGCCCAACACCAATTTTCACAAACCCGAAAAGAGTTGTTCAAAGAACTTATGCTTAGAGCGCCCCAACCTGATGTTATCTGTGTCCAAGAGGCCAACAAGATGGTACGCAGCGCTTACAAAGAGGTGATCAACTATCCCTACATCCATGAGATTAAGACGCGTGGCGCGGTTATTTACTCTCGATATCCGATGATTGCCACTGGCCAGATAGACTTTGGGCAAAATGTAAATTCTTGCTTGTGGGCAGATATAGTGCTAGAGTTGGGTGACACGGTTCGTATCTATAGTATGCACTTAGAATCCAACAGGCTAAGTCAAGAATCTTATGAGTTTTTAGAAGAAGAACAATACGAAACTCATCAAGCTATTAGCGGCATCGTAGATCTAATCACCAAATATCCACTCTATGCTGGAAAGAGAGGTAATCAGGCCGAACTTGTCAAGAGACACATGAATGTCAGCCCATATCCAATTATAGCCTGTGGTGACTTGAATGATCCACCCATGTCTTATACCTATAGAACTATTAAAAAAGGATTGAATGACACTTTTCTTGATAATGGAGCGGGATTTGGTACAACATGGATAGGAGCAATCCCTATGTTGCGGATAGATTATATTTTTGCAAGCAAAGAGATAAAAAACACGGGATTCTATTGTTTAGAAAGTGATCTGTCTGACCACTATCCGATCAAGGCATCTTTTAATTTATTATAACACAACCTCACTAAATACTTAATGTCAAAACTTAAGCTTTACAACAGTCTTTCAAAAGAGAAAGAAAGATTCGAGCCGATCAATGATGGGGCAGTCGGAATGTATGTCTGTGGTCCTACTGTATATAGCGATGTACACCTCGGAAATATCAGAACATTTATGAGTTTTGATGTGATATATCGGTATCTTAAATATCTCGGGTATAAGGTACGCTATGTTAGAAATATCACAGATGTCGGCCATCTGGTTGGAGATCAAGATCAAGGAGAAGATAAGATCGCGAAGAAGGCCAAGTTGGAAAATATAGAACCCATGGAGGTGGTTCAGAAGTATACCAATGGATTTCATGAGATGATGAGGACATTTAATATATCAGAACCCAGCATAGAGCCTACAGCAACAGGACACATCATGGAACAAATTGAGATGGTTCAGAGTATCCTGAATAATGGGTACGCTTATGTTCAAAACGGTTCTGTATATTTTGACACACTAAAATTTGACAAAGACCACAAATCTTATGGCAAATTATCAGGAAGAATATTAGAAGATCTACTAACGGAGACCCGCGAGCTAAAGAATCAATCAGAGAAAAGAAACCCAGCAGATTTTGCAATATGGATGAAGGCTGATGAACGTCACTTGATGAAGTGGAATTCAGAATGGTCGGAAGGATTTCCAGGCTGGCATTTAGAATGTTCTGCGATGAGCACCAAATATCTAGGAGAGCACTTTGACATTCATGGCGGAGGTAATGACTTAAAGTTTCCACACCATGAAAATGAAGTCGCACAAAATATGGGCGCATGCGGTTGTTCTCCAGCAAAATATTGGTTACATGCCAATATGTTATTGATGAATGGAAGGAAGATGTCAAAGAGTGATGGAAATACAATTTCGGCTCAAGATTTGTTCACAGGAGAAAGCGATCATGTATCTAAAGGTTATAGTCCAATGGCGGTGCGATTTTTTATGTTGATGGCTCATTATAGATCCACACTTGACTTAAGTGACAAAGCTCTTGAGGCAGCCGAAAAGGGTTATAAGAAACTAATGGACGCACATCGTTATCTTCAACAAGTAAGTCACCAACCAGCTTCTTCTCTTTCAGAGATTGAAGAGAAAATTAAAAAGTTGGTAGAACAAGTTTTTGAAGAACTAGATGATGACTTTAATACACCAAAAGCTCTTGCAAGATTATTTGAATTAGTACCCATCGTTAATAGCTATAGAGATAATAAACCAACCTTTAGAGAGGTTTCTACAGAGACCATAGATGCACTAAAGCAATGTTTTAAAGACGTCTTGGTTACAATCATGGGACTTACAGACGAGCAAGGATCGGATGCCAATGGACAAGCGGAAACACTTGACGGTGTAATGAAACTTGTAATTGATCTAAGACAAACGGCTAGAGCAAATAAAGATTGGGCTACTGCAGATAAGATTAGAGATGATCTTGCCACTCAAAAAATAGTCATCAAAGACGGGAAAGAAGGTACTAGTTGGAGCCACAATTAAATCGATATGAAAAACATACAAATTATATTTATAATATGTGTTCTTGGTCTGATCATTTCTTCTTGTAAAGAAGACAAACCCTCAGCTCCTGAGTCAACTCCAATTACAAAGCGAAAAGTACCTGCCTTTAATTCAGATACCGCTTACGCAAATATTGAAAAACAACTAGCCCTGGGCTATAGGGTACCTGGTACAGAGTCTCACGCCAATGCAATCAAATGGATTGAGAACAAACTACAGAGCTATAATGCACATGTTATTAAGCAAAATTTCAGAGCGAGTTTTTTTGATAAAAAAAATGTTCCTTGTACAAACATAATAGGACAATTCAACCCTAAAGCATCAAAGAGAATCTTACTCGCAGCACACTTCGATAGCAGGATGGTCGCGGACAAAGATGATGAAAGGGAACTAGAGCCTATACCTGGTGCAGACGATGGTGGTAGCGGCGTTGCTGTTCTTTTAGAATTGGCCCGCTTAATTGATAAAAACGGAATTGACATCGGAGTTGATATGATCTTTTTTGATGCAGAAGATCAAGGAGAATCTGGAACGAGCGGAAGTGCGACTTCTTGGGCGATTGGTTCTCAATATTGGAGTAGAAATGTCGTGCCATCAGGATATAAAGCTAAGTATGGCATACTCTTGGATATGGTCGGTTCAGATAAAGCAACATTTGGAAAAGAAGAATACTCTACTCGTTTTGCCCCCCAAGTACAAAAGAAGATATGGGATTTGGCAAAGAATATGGGTTATTCAGATTTTTTCAGAGATGAAGTATATGGCCCTGTATACGATGATCATATAGCAGTCAATAGAGATGCTAAAATCAAGATGGTCGATATCATCAATCAATCTCCAGAAGACAGATCAAGTTTTGGTTTTTATCATCATACACATGATGACGATATAGATGTCATTAGTAAAAGAACACTAAGAGTCGTAGGGCAAGTCGTGACATCTGTTCTGTATAATGAGTCCAATGGGACGTTCTAATTAGAGGACTTCACCTGCTTTCATTTTTTCAGCATTTTCAGCTACTTGAAGGGCTTCAATGATATCAACTATGTTGCCTTCGATGATTTTGTCAAGACTATATAAGGTCAAGTTAATTCTATGGTCAGTAACTCTATTTTGAGGATAATTATAAGTTCTAACTTTATCAGATCTATCTCCAGAGCCAACTAGAGATTTTCGTTTTTTCATTTGTTCATTCTGATTCTTGACTCTTTGACTTTCTAAAATCTTTGTATAAAGTCTCTGCAAAGCAATCTCTCTGTTTTTATGCTGTGATCTTGAGTCTGTACTTTCAGAGACTATACCTGTTGGTATGTGAGTAAATCTTACACCTGACTCAGTTTTATTAACATGTTGACCTCCAGCACCACTAGCCCTAAATGTATCCGTACGAAGATCGTCTTTCTTAATGTCTATATCTTCTTCTTCAAATTTTGGCATGACTACTACAGTTGCTGCTGAAGTATGAACGCGACCCTGAGATTCGGTTTTAGGCACTCTTTGAACTCGATGAGCACCCGATTCAAATTTTAATTTCCCATAGACATCATTTCCATAGACTTCGACTACAATTTTATTATAACCCCCTACTGTACCTTCGTTTTCAGATAAGACCTCAGTCTTCCAGCCCATGGTTTCAAAGTACTTATTGTACATACGATATAAGTCTCCGGCAAATATGCTGGCTTCATCTCCACCTGTACCAGATCTAATTTCAAAAACCACATCTTTGCTGTCTTCAGGATCTTTAGGTATGAGCAGCACCTTGATTACTTCTTCTAATTCTTCTTTTTCTTTTGACAAAGCCCCTATTTCCAGTTTCGCCATCTCTCTCATCTCTTCGTCATCATCTTTCAGCATGTCATTTGACGAGGCAAGGTTGTCTGTGATGGCTTTGTACTTGTGATAGTAATCCGTCAGCTCTTGAAGACCTTTGTATTCTTTGTTGAGTTTTGAGAACTTCTTCATATCAGAGACTGTCTCTGGGTCCGAAAGTTTCTCTTGTATATCTAAAAAGCGGGCATGGATAGCCTCAAGCTTGTTGAGCATTGTAATAATCTATTATGATAAATGATTTAGGAGTAAGCTAATCTAACTTACTCTTTATGGACTGTATTAAGTCTTTGGAAGCCGAAGGGCGCTTAACATTGGTTTTTATAAAATCACGAAACTGTTTTTCGGAATTAAAAACCTTATTGCATTCCGAGTCATTGTTGACAGCATCCATAAGATTTTGTTCGCTGTCTTTGGTGAGCCTATTGTCTAGGTAAAGATTAACTTGCTGAGAGAAGTAATTAAGTAGATTATTATTTTTCATTTGTACTGACTATAAAATCATTAACAACTCGTATTTCAAAAATAGAAAACTTGCGCTATTAACACAAGCTAATCAAGACTCAGTTTTTTTCTTTGCTCCCTTCTTGCTTTTTTTATCTCCTCGATAATCGTGATATCCTTTCTTCTCAGCATATCCTTTCAACATGTCTTTGAGCATATTACGTGCTCTAAAGAGACGAGACCTAACAGTACCAATCGGTACGTCTATGATCTTACTGATCTCTTCATAAGTGAAACCCTCAACGTCACTCAATAATAATACAGTTCTAAAATCAATAGGCAATGAGTTAATAGCAATAGTAACTTCATCGCCCATCATCTTGTCAAAGAGCTCTTCTCTTAAATCAAGATATCCTGGAAGCACACTTTCTTCACTGTCATGGTAAGTGACAATATCTTCAAAGTCTACTTTGGTCGGCCGCTTACTTTTCTTTCGATATTCATTGATGTAAGCGTTCTTCAGTATCTTGAACAACCATGCTTTGGCATTAGTTCCTTCATCATATTTGTCTACAAATCTGAAGGCTTTTAGATAGGTCTCTTGAACCAGATCATTGGCATCATCATCATCATAAGAAAGATGATAGGCAAAAGTCTTTAGCGCATCTATATGAGGAAAGAATTCTTTCTCAAAAATCTCATAATCTTTTTTCTTTCTTTTAGCCACCGACGATTATTATAAGCCCCAAAAGTAGACTTTTATATGCGTAATGAAATAATCTCATTCTCGGCGATGACAAAGATGTCATGTTCTGGCTTTTGCTCAAGCGTATATCCACCAGTAAATGATCCAAATGCGGGCAAAACTCCTTGTTTGTGACTAAAATGAAAACATGGCAACCTAACAGATTGTAACCCTTTACCCTTAAGACGTACAGTCGGATGAATATGCCCACAGAGATTATAGCGTTCTGAGTGTTCTTGAGGCTCATGACTTAGAAAAAATGGGCCTTTGCATATTCCTTGATCATATACTGTATCCACAAGTTCTTCAAGTATATCATGATGAATTATATCATGATTGCCTTTCACTAATGTGAAATGAACCCGATCATAGCTATTGATAAAGGATCGGAACAGCTCGACATCTTTGTTCTTAATGCTGTGAAACAAGTCACCTAGAAAAATAACAGACAAGGGCTCATAACTGTCTAAAAGCTTACGCAAGCGACGATAATTTTCAGCTGCAGCTTCTGATGGTATAGCTATGCCGTGCTTTCTAAAGTGATCAACTTTGCCTATATGTATATCTGATATAAGAAGACAATTTTGATTGTTCCAGTAAATGCATTTTTCTGGCAACAGATGAAGTTGCTGTCCCAATATTGTATGTACAAAAGAATTATCCTTCCTCTGCAACAACCTCTACCTCTTCTTTAACTTCTGGTGTTGTAACATAGAAGGCCTTGATCTTTGCTTCTATTTCTTCAGACACTTCAGGGTTATCAAGCAGAAAAGTTTTTGCAGCTTCTTTACCTTGAGCAATCTTTGTGTCGTTATATGCATACCAAGAGCCACTCTTCTGAATGATATCCTTTTCTACCGCCAAATCTATAATTTCGCCAGATCTAGATATGCCCTTTCCAAAGGTTATCTCGAACAGAGCAATTCTAAATGGCGGCGCCATCTTGTTTTTAACCACTTTAACCTTGATAGGGTTTCCGACAACATTGCCTTCTTTGTCTTTGATAGAAGTACCCGACTTTCTGATATCGAGTCGTATAGATGCATAAAACTTTAGGGCGTTACCACCTGTAGTGGTTTCTGGATTGCCAAACATTACACCTATCTTCTCTCTTAGCTGATTGATGAAGATGCAAGTACAACCTGTTCTTCCTATAGTTGCTGTTAGTTTTCTAAGTGCTTGGGACATCAGACGAGCATGTAAGCCCATTTTAGAATCACCCATTTCTCCTTCAATCTCACTTCTTGGTGTTAATGCAGCAACAGAGTCAACAACGATGATATCTATCGCTCCGGATCTAATTAAGTTTTCAGTTACTTCTAATGCCTGTTCTCCATTATCAGGTTGAGATATAAGTAGATTTTCAGTATCGACACCAAGAGCTTCTGCATAGTTTTTGTCAAAGGCGTGTTCTGCATCAATAAAGGCTGCGATACCTCCAGCTTTTTGAGCTTCTGCTATGGCATGTATCGCCAGAGTTGTCTTACCAGAAGATTCTGGACCATATATCTCTACAACTCTTCCTCTAGGAAACCCGCCTATGCCTAAGGCTATATCTAAAGTCAAGGACCCTGTTGATATGGCATCAACGTCTACGACTTGTTTATCACCAAGCTTCATTATGGTTCCTTTCCCGTAGGTTTTTTCTAACTTATCAACAGTTAATTGTAGTGCTTTGAGTTTTGCTTCTTTTTCTTTAGACATACCTCAGATTGTATACTTTAATTATAACAAACAAATGTAATGTTATCCTTTAAGTATTGTTCTAAACTAGGGAGTATTTGTCCTTAAATGATGTGACTTGTTCGCATTTGGAACAAAAAGAGGCATAGGAAACTCGTTCTATTCTTTTAACAGCCGCTTTTTAATCTTCTTTACTATGAAGGGCCCTTCATATATCAGTCCTGTATACACTTGTATGAGAGATGCGCCAGCTTTAATCTTCTCAACTGCACTAATCCCTGAATGAATGCCTCCTACACCAATCAATGGAAGTGAACCATTGGTGCGTTTTGTAATAATTGATAAAATCTCGCTCGATTTATCGCCAAGAGGAGCGCCACTTAACCCGCCAGCGCCTATTTTGTCTACTTCATTTGCGTCAGCGACAAGAGGAACCCTTGCTATCGTAGTGTTGGTCCCAATGATACCTTCGATCTTCAGTTCTTGAACAATATCGATCACGTCATCTAACTGCCCTCTTGAAAGATCTGGTGCAATTTTTAAAAGAATAGGTCGCTTGACATCCTGCGTCATACGATAGTCCAAGAGTGTTTGAAGGATTTTGCGAAGAGGCTCTTTTTCTTGTAACGACCGAAGTCCTGGTGTATTAGGGGAGCTAAGATTTACGACGAAATAGTCTACGTATGAGTACAATTTTTCAAAACATAAAAGATAGTCTTTATATGCATCTTCATTGAGAGTGTCTTTGTTTTTACCTATGTTTCCTCCAATAATGATGTCTGTCTTTTTTAATTGCTTAAGTCTCTCAACCAAGACGTCAACGCCCTCGTTGTTAAAGCCCATCCGATTGATGATGGCTTTATCGTCTACCAAACGAAATAGGCGAGGCTTTGGGTTACCTATCTGAGGACGAGGCGTTATTGTCCCAACTTCGATAAATCCAAAACCCAAAGCGGACATTGATTTTATATGTTTTCCATCTTTATCAAAGCCAGCTGCTAGCCCAACAGGGTTTTTAAACTTTAATCCCCATAAAGTTCTTTCGAGTTCTTTGTGCTCAAAGGCAAATAATCTTTTAATAATTGACCCTATGACGGGGATGTCAATTAAAATATTGAAAAGAGATGTGGTAAGGTGGTGGGCTTTTTCTGCAGATAGTCTAAACAAAAACCATTTAAGAAAAGAGTATATCACGCAAGTTGGATTTCGCCATTCAAGAGGTCAAGGTCTCTTATTAACAACCTCTTTCTATTGAAAGTCAACAGATCTTTTGACTTAAGTTCATTAAGAACTGTAGTAACAGTTTGTCTTGATGTTGCAGTTAGATTAGCAATTTCTTGGTGTGTTATGAAGTTACGGACCACCCACTCATAACCCACTCGTTGTCCTTTCTCTCCATTGAGATCTACTAAAAACTCTATAATTCGACTTCTGCTATCTTTAAAGACCAAAGATTCTAGTCTTTTTTCCATTTTTAACGCCCTACTACCTATTAATTTAAGAATGAATAGAGACAGAGGGTTGTGATCTCTAAATAGTGTCGACATTTCAGTTTTGCTAATGATACAAACTTCAGTTCGCTCCATGGCTTGTGCAAAATCTCTTCTAAGGTTTTCTCCAGCAAGTGCTTTTTCACCAAATACCTCGCCTGATGTAAGTATTGCTTTGGTAACAAACTTGTCTCCTTCTCCTTCAGTACCAATCTTGACGCGACCTTCGGAAATATAAAACAGCTTATCAGCTGGATCTTCTTGCTTAAAAATAAAATCCCCTTTGGAAAAGGATGTTTTTAAATGTGAAGAAGAATCACTTCCGAGTTTCTTTGGACAAAAAATTCCCTGAGCATCTATATTCTCTAAGTACCAGATATTATTCGTCATGCTATAGTATCAAACTATCAAAATTAAGATAACATAAATAAATACAATATTTCTTGCCATTTGGTTGCGCGCAGGACTATTTAGTTT
>CAZRXJ010000038.1:0-10124 GCA_964604025.1 uncultured Saprospiraceae bacterium
ATACCAACGAGCATATCAAACTTAAGTAATCTATCAGATCTGGCAATATATGATAATAACATTGGAGGTGAAATACCAGTAGAGCTCTCTCTTTTGTCAAACCTTAGTTCTCTAGCAATGCAGAACAATAATCTTCAAGGAGAGATTCCTGCTCAATTAGGCCAATTGACCAATATTACAGATGCATTTCAACTTCATGGAAACCAGCTCACAGGGAGCATCCCTTCAGAACTTGGCAATTTGAATTCTGTTAATCTAACCTTATCAAGAAACAACTTGACAGGTGAAATTCCAGAGGAGTTATTTAGTAATATGAATTTGAGAAGAGTTGATTTCAATGATAACAATTTGGAAGGGCCTATTCCTATTTCTATTAGTGAACTACCTCAATTAGAATGGGCACATTTCCACAACAACAATTTGAGTGGATGCTATGATCAAAGCTTAATGACTCTGTGTGCTATCGGACAATCTACAAGTAATGCTGAGAGGGGTTATAATTTCCTTGGCAATGATTTACTTCCTTGGTCCGGAGATTTTAGTATGTTTTGTTCTGAACAACAACAAGAAGGGGCAAGCTGTAATGGTGGAGATGATTCAATTAATGAAGATTGTGAATGTGTGGAAAGTTCAACAGATTTATCGACAATAGAAATCTGCAATAACGGCATAGATGATGATAGAGATGGACTTGTGGATTGTGAAGATGGAGATTGTGGTATAGAGGATATTAATTTAGCTGTGACCGACGCAACATGTGAAAATGAAGGCCAGATTAGCGTTGTTAGTCAAGAAGAGAGAGGGTATAATTATATTCTTGAGTCTTATGCTTCAAGTTTGATATTAAGTGGAGTAGGAGGTTCTGGAGATGCTAATGGCACATACATTAATAGCGGTATTATAGTAAATGAATGTGAATGCTATGACAAAGAGGATGGCAGTAGATCACTTGCAATAGATGTAGACTTAACAATTCTTGATTTTACTTTAAAAGTAAAACCTGTTACCTGTTTGGAGTATACCACTTGGATTGGAGGTGTCCAATTAGCTACAAGCCAATCACCTTTTGGCTGTAATTTCACCGAAATTGATCTTGAGTTCGATTCAGAAATTACAAACGCTGATCCAATTCTATTCAGCAGTTCCGAACAAACAACACCAATCTTTGATGAGTTATCGCAGGGGTTCTACCAGGTGATCGTCGAATCGAACCAAGCGTGTCAATTTGCAGAAGAGGTAATCATAGAAAAAGAATGTGTTTGTGACTCTTTCGTTCCAGTATTCGAAGAATTATTTGCAGGAGATGCAGATTGTGATATTGATGGCAGTATAGAAATCATGGGTGCTGAGACTTCTTATGAGTATAGCTTAGACAACGTGACATTTGTGTCAGTGGGTGAAGATGGCTTCATATTTGATGATTTATCTATTGGTCAGTATACCCTTCATATTAGAAATCAAGACTTATGTTTATATACAGTCAATTTTGAGATTGTTGGAGTAGAATGTAATGACGAAATCTGCAACAACGGTATAGACGACGACAATGACGGCTTAGTGGATTGTGACGATGCAGATTGTATGGACTCTGAATCATTAGATATAACCATATCTAATGTCACCAATGAAACCTGCGATCTGAATAATGGATCTTTCACAGGTTCTGGATTACCATTTGGCACCCAGATGAGTATTGACGGAATTAACTATCAAGAAGATTCAGTGTTCTCAGATTTAGATTCTGGCACTTATGTTTTGATGTTGAGAGATGCAGATGGATGTTTTGAAGGACCGACTGTAGTCGTTGGCTATGAATGTCGAGCAGGTGGAGTTGTCACTCAGACCGCCACTCTTAATATTAAGGTTATGCTCGAAGGTGCTTGTGCTCCTGAAGGCGGACTCATGAATACAGAACTAAACGAAGGAGGATATCTCCCAGGCCAAGATCCAGTAACTTACTTTGGTGTTAAGACTGAAGCAGGTCAACCATTCAATCAAGCACCATGGTTTTATGAAGGATCAGAAGGCAGTAATAACAAGTCTAGTAATAAGTCTAACGAAGATCTCTATCCACCTTCAGTAGTAGATTGGGTATTAGTAAGTCTTAGACTAAATGTTGAAAAAGCGAGCGAAGTATGGAGAGCAGCAGGATTACTTCATAATGATGGTTATATAGAGTTCTTTCCCGATGCTGATTTGCCAGAGGATAATAATAGAGGATACTATATAATCGTAGAACATCGTAATCATCTTCCTATTATGTCTCCAGAAAAAGTCGGGATAGTCAATGGGCAGATCACATATGATTTTACCGAAGACGATTCATTTACTTCATTATTAGGCGTTGGTCAGATAGAAGACGATCATGGCAACTTCATGATGATAGCAGGTAATGGTGAGCTTGTAGTGGAGTTATCATCTGATATCGATATTAACACAAGAGATCTGACTAAATGGATACAGAACAATGGAGCTAATAGTAGTTACTTCTTAGAAGACTATGACATGAACGGCGATATCAATATTAAAGACCGTATCATGTGGGAGAAAAACAACGGATTATTTACTACACTTGAGACGAAAGAAAAGTCTAAAGATTAGAACAATAATATTTCCGACAGGTTAATCATATAAGTACTACTTACCGATCGACTCAGTGTTATTGAGTGATCGGTAATAAACGAACAGATGTCTTCATTAAAGGAGTTACAAAGACCTATCAAAGAAGAGCTTCGAGAGTTTGAGCAACACTTTGGGGCTTCTATGAATTCTTCTGTACCGTTACTTAATCGTATCACTCATTACATCGTCAAGCGCAAGGGAAAGCAGGTAAGACCTATGCTGGTTTTTCTTAGTGCCAAGTCGCTCGGGACCATCAGAACAGAAACCCATGTTGCCGCTTCATTAATCGAACTACTTCATACAGCTTCTTTGATACATGATGACGTAGTTGATGATGCACACAAGAGGCGTAATGTCTTTTCTATTAATGCCATATGGAAAAATAAAATAGCTGTATTAGTAGGCGATTTCTTTTATGCAAGAGGGTTTTTATTAGCCTTGAAGCATGAACAGTATGGCATGCTTCAGATCATATCAGAAGCTGTAAGCGAGATGAGCGAAGGAGAGCTTACGCAAATGGATAAAGCACGCAAACTTGACATAACCGAAGCAGAATATTATGACATAATAAGAAGGAAGACAGCCTCTATGTTGGCGGCCTCTTGTGCTGCAGGTGCAGCAAGTGTTACAAAGGACGCAGAATTGATAACAACAATGAAAGCATTTGGCATTTCAGCTGGTATGGCTTATCAGATCAAAGATGATTTGTTTGATTATGGTTATGCTAATGTTGGAAAACCCACAGGCAATGATATCAAAGAGAAAAAACTTACCCTACCATTGATTTATGCATTGAAACAAACGGACAATTCTGAACGCAAGCAGATATTAAAATTGATCAAAAATAAAAGTGAAAAACGAAGCACTCGCAATGTGGTTTTTGATTTAGTCAAGCAACATCATGGTATAGAGTATGCCGCAGAAAAGATGCATCACTATAGAAAAGAGGCTCACCAAATATTGAAAAAGATACCAACTAGCGAAAGCCAACAATCATTGGCTAATCTTATAGACTTTATGACAACAAGAAAGACCTAAGATGTATCTTTAGAGGTGTACTCTTTCTATCTCTGTGCCAAGAGCATTAAGTCTTTCATCTATACGTTCATATCCTCTATCTATCTGTTGTATGTTATGAATTATGCTTGTTCCTTCAGCCGAAAGAGCAGCTATCAACAGTGATACACCAGCTCTTATATCTGGGGATGTCATCTCTATAGCACGAAGTTTTTGTTTGCGTTCCAAGCCGATGACTGTAGCACGATGTGGATCGCAAAGTATAATCTGGGCACCCATATCGATTACTTTGTCTACAAAAAACAATCGACTCTCGAACATCTTCTGATGTATCAAGACACTTCCTTTTGCTTGTGTACAGACAACAAGAATTATACTTATGAGATCCGGAGTGAATCCTGGCCAAGGTGAATCATAAATCGTAAGAATAGAACCATCTATAAAATTTTGAATTTCGTAGATATCCTGTTGCGGAATGATGAGATCATCTCCAGACCATCGCAGATCTATCCCTAAGTTTCCAAATATATTGGGTATGATACCAAGATCTGCCTTGCCTGCTCCTTCGATAGTCAACTCCGATTGTGTCATAGCGGCAAGTCCTATAAAGCTGCCTATCTCTATAAAGTCAGGCATCACTTCATGGTCTGTTCCTCCCAGCTTTTCAACCCCGGTGATCACTAATCGATTAGATCCTATGCCTTGTATTCTGGCGCCCATGCGATTGAGCATTTTGCATAGCTGTTGTAAGTATGGCTCGCAAGCAGCGTTGTATATGATAGTCTCTCCAGATGTGAGTGATGCTGCCATTACGATATTGGCAGTACCAGTGACAGAGATCTCATCCATAAGGATATAGGTCCCTTTCATATCTGTTCCTCCTAGATAATAGCTATCTCGATCTTTGTCAAATTCAAATTTTGCACCTAGTTTTTGAAAGCCATTAAGATGTGTATCGATTCGTCTACGACCTATCTTATCTCCTCCAGGCTTAGGCATATATGCCTTGCCAAATCTGGCAATCATTGGCCCAAGCAACATTACAGAACCTCTGATTCGTTTTGCGTTGGCTTGATATTCTTCACTGGCGAGATAGTCAAGATCTATCTCCTTGGCTTCAAATGAATATGCATTAGGACCTAATTTTACACAATCGACACCGAGGCCTTTTACAAGTTCTATTAGTTTTCTAACATCCAATATGTCTGGGACATTAGTGATGGTCACTTTCTCATCGGTAAGTAATACCGCTGAGATAATCTGAAGCACCTCGTTCTTTGCGCCTTGTGGTTTTATACTTCCGCTGAGCTTGGCATTGCCGCCTACACGAAATGAATTAAATTCTCCCATAGATCTTTCGTTACTCTAGAAGTCTTGAGTTAATTGTAAAAAGTGAGTAAGTATTAAACTTGGACGAGCTGGTGGTTATTTTATCTACGCTTGTTTCTACCGCCACTATTTCTACCGCCTGAGCGATTAGATCTGTGATTAGAATTTCTTCTACCACCATGATTACGACCACCTCCTTTTCTTCTTTTGAATTGATTAGAAGAAGGCATTGGCGCGGTTACAATTATGCTGTCATCTTCAGAGATAGTTATCTGCCCTTCAGACATCGTATGTAAATCTTGCTTGATGACATCATCACTGACAAAGTGTTCGCGATTCCATGTGCGGTATGCGAGCTTCATATAAGCTGCGATGATCATTACAAATTCTTCACGCTTCTCATTGTCTTCCATTTGCATGGCTTTCTCAACCAGTACTTGTACATTTTTGCCATAGTGTCTGAACTTGCGAAGCGTCTCTGGATATTCTATCTCAATGGGCTTAATCTTTATATCGTCTTCTGTAGGAGCTTCACCAGTAGGTGGTGTGACATGTATGTCAAATCCTGCAATCTTGAAAAGATGATGCCATAACTTGGTTTTCGAATCTGGATTATTCTTGTCTGTTGGATGCATCTGATGCATCAAGTCGACTATTGCTTCTGCGTATTCTTGTCTTTTGATATAGTCCTTTTCATCTTTGATGGTAAGGATCATATTTTGAATATTTCTACCATACTCAGAGATAATAAGATTATCCATCTGAGAATTGTAAAGCATATTTTCTGTACTCATTTTATTCTACTGTTACTGATTTTGCCAGATTTCGAGGCTGATCTACATCACATCCTCTCATTACTGCGATATGATACGCTAAGAGTTGTAATGGAATGACCGAGAGAATAGGCGAAAGAGCTTCTTTTATCGGAGGTATTTCTATATAATAATCTGCAATGGCTTTGATCTTTTCATCTCCTTCATTGATAACGGCGATGATAATCCCTTTCCTTGCTTTTACTTCTTCTATGTTACTGATCAACTTGTCTTGTATGCTTTCATTAGTCGCTATGACAATTACTGGCATATACAGATCAATCAATGCTATCGGACCATGTTTCATTTCTGCAGCAGGGTAACCCTCTGCATGAATGTATGAGATCTCTTTTAGCTTAAGCGCTCCTTCGAGTGCTACGGGGAAGTTATATCCCCTACCGAGATAAAGAGCATTGTTAGCACTTTTGATCTCTGATGCAATATACTTGATTTTGTCATCTTGGTTAAGAATATGAGCTGCTTTACCCGACAATGACTCAAGGGATACCATGTATTGCTGATATTCGTCGTCGTTGACCCTACCAAGGTGTCTCCCTAATTGGATAGCCATCAAGGACAGAACTGATAATTGACTTGTAAATGCCTTAGTTGAGGCAACACCTATCTCTGGTCCAGCATGTGTATAAGAACCTGTATCAGTTATCCGACTGATACTCGATCCTACAACATTAACGATTCCATAAGTCATAGCCCCTCTTTCTTTAGCAATCGAAAGTGCGGCGATTGTATCTGCTGTCTCACCAGATTGAGATATTGCTATGATCAAGTCATTGTCGTCTATGATCGGATTGCGATATCTAAATTCTGAGGCATATTCTACTTCACAATTGATCCTTGCGATGTCTTCAAATAAATATTCTGCCACTAATGCAGTGTGCCAAGATGTACCACAAGCCACAAAAATGATCCTGTTGAGCTGACTGATTTGATCAATGTGATCTAATAAGCCACCTACAGATAACCTTTGCTTTTCGAGATCAAACCGGCCTCTCATACTATCCGCGATGGTCTGCGATTGTTGGTGTATCTCTTTTAACATGAAGTGTGGATACCCGCCTTTCTCTATCTCCTCTATCTGAACATCTATCTCTTTGATTTCTCCCAGTACAGTTTCGTTGTCAAGAGAAAATATACGATACCCTTCATTGCGATCTATCCTTAAGATTTGTTCGTCTTCTATGAAGATAAACTTGTCTGTATATTGTCCTATTGGAGTTGCATCAGAAGCAACAAAATAT
The DNA here is from genome assembly GCA_964604025.1 of uncultured Saprospiraceae bacterium. Classification (GTDB taxonomy): domain Bacteria; phylum Bacteroidota; class Bacteroidia; order Chitinophagales; family Saprospiraceae; genus JAJRXG01. The sequence goes on from CAZRXJ010000038.1 coordinate 7,040, forward strand.
TCTTCATCACCTATACCAAAAACAAGAGGACTACTTTTTCTTGCCGCTAGAAGCACATCTGGATTTTCTCGGTCGATGATTACCAGTGCATATGCGCCTACTACCTTTTTAAGCATTTGCCGTAAGGCTTCTTCTGTACTTAGCCCGTACTTCTTTTTAAAATACTCTAGTAAATGCGCTAAAACTTCTGTGTCGGTATCACTTTTAAATGAATATCCTTCATCTAACAGGATCTTCTTCCACGTTTGATAGTTTTCGATGATTCCATTATGGACGAGACTGATTGTACTGTCTTGAGAATTATGAGGATGAGCATTGATATCATTAGGAGGTCCATGTGTCGCCCATCTTGTGTGCGCGATACCAATAGTAGCCTTCACATGATCTTGGTCGATGAGTTTATCAAGTTGGCTAACTTTTCCCTTGCACTTATATGTATCGATATCATTTTCTTCTATGACAGATATACCTGCGCTATCATAGCCTCTATATTCTAATTTGTATAACCCATCCATAAGGATAGGTGCCGCTTGCTTATTCCCCAGATAAGCTACAATTCCGCACATGCGTTTTTAGGATTTTGTGTAAGTTAATTTAAGTTTTGTTGGAAACGTCGGGTGGTTGGGTCCAAATAATACAACACTATTTGGGTTTTGAACGCGATCACGTACAGTTAAGTATAAAATTGGACTCTGAAGGCCTCTAAAAACATCTTTTACATGATTAGTAATATTCATCTCATAGCGCACTATCTCAGCTTGATTATCTATCGAAAGACTACCATTAAAGATGCCAAAAGTCTGTCCAAGCTCTTGTCCTATGCTTAGATCAACAACCGGAGTTAGTAATCCATTACTACTAACAGTTGATAGATCAACCTCAACTGGATAATTAAATCGAGTACTATCTATAAGGCTTTTTTGATCAACAAAAAACTCTAGCGTTACCAAATTGATAAATGGATCTTCTACAGTCAATACATCTGATATATCAATCTCAATTGTAGCCCCAGCGTGTCCTTGAAGAAAAAATCTGTCATCAGCACTGTCATCTTGTAAGGCTTGATCTAAGTTGGATCCACTTATATCATACTCGAAGAAAGCAGGATGATATGAACCAAGTCGATAAGGAAAATTACGATCAAAACCCAAGGAATCTTTGTAGAAGAATAGAAGCGAACTTACTTCATCATTTAGATCGAATTGGGCTATTGCATTTCCTGATTCCGATGCTACATAGAATCCATTGATCAGTTCTGCTATTCCTTCTTGGTTATTATTTCTTTCATTGTCCTGAAAGATATTAGCACCAAATCTCCTATTAAGTGTTATTGAAAGAGCATCTGAAAAGAAAGTCGTCAAACCTGTGGGTCCTAATAATGGAATACTATCTAGTTCTGAAAGAACTACGCGTTCGCTCTCACCTATAGGCACAAGAGATCGAGTTAATAATCTGTCAGTAGATATGGTGTCAGAATTGATATATGTTTCCTCAAGATTAAAGACTGATATATTATGAAAACTTCTGGGATCACCATAAAACAAAGTAGTGTCAACTTTCAAAATTAAAGCAACGGAGTCTAACGTGGCATTTTCAAAATTAGGCGCTATAGAATTATTAGGCAACTGAGGTCTGATGTGAAAAGATGCAGAGAGCGTTCCAAATTCTGGGTTTTCTACAGATCCCAGTGAATGACGTTGTTCAAAAGGAAGACCTAAACCTATCTGAGGCAAAGGCGATGGCCCTAATTGTCGTAAGGCTAAATCAAAGTCATCTAAAAAGATAACTTCAAGATCGTTATTACCCAGTAAACCTGATCCAACTTCTGTATCGTCTGCGCAAGAACTTATCCCTAGCAACGCTATGAGGGTTAATGCGTAAAAAACAAATCTCTTCAAAAATTAACTACTTGTTAGTGTCTGATAAAATTCAAGGTAATCCTTTAGGAATTCCTCCTCTTCATGCTTAACCTTAGGTGAAGTAGAAGCATCTATAGACTTTTGAACGCTTTCATCAGTGATTTCGCTTCCTATGATGAGTGCATCCGCATAGTTTATGGCACCTTCATGGAGGGTTATCTTATCGCCATCCTTATATGCAGTAAGATCTTCATCACTGAGATCATTGATTTTAGCTTTGTCAAAAAAGTCAGCAGTGAATGTATCGCTGTAAGACCCGTCATACACCGAATACACCATCTTAGTATCTTGAAATATGGGATCTTGCTTATATATCTTATCATGATACAAAGGGATAAGACTGGTCATCCACCCATGACAATGTATAATATCTGGAGCCCAACCAAACTTCTTAACTGTTTCCATAACACCTTTGCAGAAGAACACCATCCGATCAGCATTGTCTTCAAATGCCTTTTCATCTTCACCATCGAAGATAAACTTGCGCTTGAAGAATTCCTCATTGTCCAAGAAGTAGACTTGCATACGTGAGCCTGGCAGAGAAGCAACTTTAATGATTAATGGAAAGTCATCGTCATCAACGATTATATTCATTCCTGATAGTCTTACAACTTCATGAAGCTTATGTCGACGTTCGTTGATCAGACCATATCTTGGCATCAAGACTCGTACCTCATATCCCTTGTTATAAGTATGTGGTGCGAGTTGATTGACTATTGAGGAGATCTCACTGAGGACGGTATAGGGATTCATTTCCTGAGTGACATATAAGACTCTTTGCTTACTCATATAGTAGTTTACTTCAAATGGGCGGCAAAGATACTACAAATTTAGCTTTAACATCTATATGACCACTTATCTAACTTTCTGCTAATGAACACATTAGTAGAGATGATCAAGTGTCTCTATAGGTCTTCTGTCTTTAATCTTAAGTCGATCTGTCTTTTATCCATATCAACATTGAAAATCTCAATATCTACTTGATCTCCGATACGCCATATCTTACCACTGCTAAGACCTGTCACTTTTATTTTTGCGGGGTGTATTGTCAACGGCTCATCAATTGTATCAAGAGGGATAAAACCATCCGCCTGACTTTCAGCGATCTCGATGAACATACCACGATCTATGATATTGCGGATAACACCACTGGTTACACTACCTAC
>CAZRXJ010000039.1:0-9983 GCA_964604025.1 uncultured Saprospiraceae bacterium
GTCTAAATTTATGTCGATCTACATTTTTTTGAAGTGTATATCACTATTCTTGTGCAAGTATTATGAATTGAGCAAACGACGCCTTCACCTGTCAATAGAAATCATGAGACTTTATAATTCCAATCACCACATCATCTAATCATCACATCACCCACACCTTCAGCAGATTAAATATTACAATTATAATTATGTCAATAAAAGTTGAGAAATACGTGCGTAAAAATGTGTGTTCGCTGTTTACTGGCGTCTTATAAGTGATTGTTTTCAATTGGTTTTTTGGGGTTTTATGCAGGTCGCCTTCGGGAGGCCTTTTTTTTGCTCAAAAGTGAACTGCTGTTTAATTGATAGTTAGCCTTGGTCGTACTTTTTTGAAGGGATAGAACATTATTCTTTGGTAAGAGGTAAGAAGTACGAATTGAGTAAAAGGTCTATTCACCTGTCAATAGAAGTCATGAGGCTTTATAATTTTAATCACCATATCGTTACATCACAGCGTCACTGCATCATTAAATCACCACTTCCTCGACTCACCACATCATTGAATCATCTAATCACTATATCCACATCTTTGTGATAGTGTTACAACTTGCCTCTGAACAGCTTTTCTACTTGCTTCACCACATGTTCAGCTGTATAACCGAACTTTTTGTCAAGTACTGTATAGGGTGCTGAATAGCCGAAGTGAGTCATGCCTTGGATTGTACCATTATTCTTTACTAATCCCTCGAGGGTTACTGGTAGTCCTGCAGTCAATCCATAAGTGGGGATTCCGTCAGGTAAAAGATTAGCTTGATATGCTCGGCGTTGAGACCTGAATAATCCTTCTGAAGGAGCAGAAACTATCCTCACTTTGAGTCCTTTGGCTTCGAGGATTGGAGCAGCCTCTACAAGTGTTGATACTTCCGATCCGTTAGCAATAAGTATAACATCTGGACGCTTCGTGCCTTCTTGTATCAGGTATGCACCTCTTTCTGCCTGCATGGCTTGGGCGATGCGGGTACTCTTTTTAGCGGGTACATCTTTAATATTTTGACGTGATAAGATAAGGCCAGTAGGTCGATCATTAGTCTCAAGCGCTATCTTCCATGCAGCTACGGTCTCGGCACTATCGGCAGGTCGAAGTGCGATCAGCGAAGATTTACCAGAGTGATTATTAAGTTTTTCTAATAACCTCAATTGAGCTTCTTGTTCTATCGGTTGATGTGTTGGACCATCTTCGCCAACTCTAAATGCATCATGCGTCCATAAGAACTTCACAGGCGTCTCCATCAATGCGGCCACCCTTAGTACAGGCTTCATGTAATCAGAGAATGCAAAGAATGTAGCACATACAGGTATAACACCTCCATGTAACGCCATACCTGTAGCTAGTCCAGCCATAGTGAGTTCAGATACACCTGCTTGTAAGAATGCACCTGAGAAATCACCTTTTGTAAATGCGGTTGTCTTTTTTAGAAACCCATCTGTCTTGTCACTATTAGAAAGATCGGCAGAGGCAACGATCATATTTTCAACCTTATCTGCAAAATGAGATAGGACCTTAGAGGAAGCATTTCTCGTTGCTTCATTAGTGCCCAGTTTGATTTTGTCCCATCTGATTGAAGGTAACTTGCCAGATAAAAACTTGTTGAGCTTTCTGCTTAATTGAGGATTTTTCTTTTTCCAAGTTATGTATTTTGCTTTCTTTCTTTTTGCAGCTTTACGCTTTCTATCTAAGACCTTAATGTAGTGTTTTTCTACTCTTGGAAATAATTGGAATGGACGAGATGGATTGCCACCCAATGCTTCAATTGTTTTTTCAAAAGACGCATTGGACTTACCCAATGGTTTGCCATGTGTCTCCACCTTTCCCTCATGTATCGATCCGTCACTTTTGACTGCTCCTTTGCCCATGATAGTCTGACCGATGATCAACGAAGGTTTATCAGTAACAGATTTTGATTCATCTAGTGCACGTCTTATTTCCTTAGGATCATTACCATCGATCGTGATAACATGCCAGTGCCAAGCTTCATATTTTTTAGCAGTGTCTTCTGACATTACATCGCTCACTCGGGTTGACAATTGTACGTCGTTAGCATCATAGAACATGATCAACTTCCCAAGACCTAAGAATCCAGCGATACGACCTACGCCTTGAGATATCTCTTCTTGGATGCCGCCATCAGATATATAGAGATAAGTATGATGACTCATCCAATCTCCAAATCGCTCCACTAAAAAGCTCTCTGCAATTGCAGCTCCAGCGCCAAATGCATGACCCAGTCCAAGTGGTCCAGAAGTATTCTCTATCCCTCTCTTGACATCTATCTCTGGATGACCTGGTGTGGGACTCTTCCACTGTCTAAAGTTTTTCAGATCATTTAACGAAAGTGCACCACATAATGTCAGCTGACTATAGAGCATCGCAGACATATGACCTGGATCAAGAAAGAAGCGATCTCTGAATGGCCAAGCCATATCATCAGGGTCAAAATTCAAATATTCTGAATAAAGGATATTGATAAAGTCTGCTCCACCCATGGGCCCTCCGGGATGACCAGAAGAAGCCTTTTCCACCATAGCGGCAGAGAGGATACGGATGTTGTCAGCACATATAGTAGCAATAGGTTTGGCCATAATAACTCTTGTGTTTTTTATAGGCCGCTAATGTAGTTAATTGGATAGAGAAGGAAGTAGGTGCTGAGAAAGAGAATATATATTGGAATGATTAAAACTTTCCAGCCCATTTGATGGCCTGTGAAAGTAGAGCAAGCATATTTTTGTTTTCAAAAGTTGCCGCCGTATGACCCATCGAAGTATAGAATGATCTTCCTTGAGCGATCTCTTTGGTCCAGACAACTGGATGTATCTCTCCCATGCCGAAGTCTTTGTCATTGATCCACAATAAGTTACCATCAGGGTCGATCTTTGTCCCATCTATGAAGTAGAGTATCTGAGCGCCTTTTTTGGTCGGACTTTCGTCAAATATGTACCACTCATCGTCCTGTGTCCAGACTGGTGGAGTAGTCCATGTCGAGTCCGCATCTGACGACAAAAAGACATCGGCTTTCTGAATATGCTTCTTGATAGGATGATGCGAAAAATCCGCAGATATGAGTTTATGGCGATACCAATCCCATGCATGTGAAAAATCTCCCGCACCATGTATGCCAACATAACCTCCGCCATTTTCTATATATGCCTGAAAGATGGTTCTCTGATCATCAGTGAGAACTCGACCCGTTGAGTTATTCCAGATGACTACATCAAATAATTCTAATTGTGACTCATTGAATATGCCGGCATCTTCTGTGCTATATACGTGCCACCCATGGTCCATGCTTAACTGTTCTATAGCTGGTACAGCAGCTTCAATAGCTGATCCATGTCTGAATGCTGTTGTTTTTGAAAAAACCAATATTGCCGGGCGATCGGCGGGTATACTTATATCATGTGGCGTGATCTCATAACTAGCGAAGCCATGCTTGGCTTTATACATAAATAACATCAATCCGATTAATGTAAGAACAACTACCACTATAAGGCCAATACCAAATCTCTTAAACCACTTCATGCATCTCAATCATATTGAAGCTCTCAAAATATAAAAAAGAAAGGAAGCAGAATCTTAAACTATCGATCCCATGTCAGATAATCATCTTACGATTGCAATTTCGATCTTGGATATATCAGGGTCGCAAGATTCTGTTGTCTCGATCGAAGATATCCGCGCGAACGAAGGATTAGCTTCTATCATGATTTCATGAATCATAAAAGATTCAACAGATGAACCATCGATTAATTGGGCTTCTACTACAGCTTCTCCTTGCCAAATGCAATCTACATCACACGGGCAGTAGCTATCTGATATTGAGATAACCCTAAGTTCAGTATCATCTTGAAAGCAATATGATTGACCACTCTCTATCTCAAAGGGTTCGTCATACACAACACCACAATCTTCATCATTATCGCATGACAAGATAGTGATCAGCATAATTATGAGAAGCAAATATTTCATCCATAAGGGTTTGAGATATATACGTCTAAGTGACCACATAAGTTGGGTTAGAACTGGAGTTTTTTGTGATATCAATGAGAATCCCTTGTTTTTAGAATGATTATCTTTATTCTTAGATTACGTTATCGTGAAACATAATAACCAAAAGATCATTGCAGAACTCTCTCAGCTCATTAATGATCAGCTTAAATATATCGATGAGAAAATTATTCCTTTAGAAGAGGAACACCTCGTATGGCGACCATCGAAGTACAACTGGAATATATATGAGGTCTTGGAACACCTGATTCGATTTGGAGAATTTTATATACCCAAGATTAGGCAAGTGGTATCATACCCTAAATCCACAAAGAAATCAGATACTTATCGAAGTGGGACTTTTGGAGAGTTTGCGATCAAAAGGACTAGACCAGTCAATGGTGTAGTGCTCAACAAAGCCAAATCTTCTAGTAAGAATAATCCCTTCTTGCGTCAATTGAATAAATCCGTAATCAGTGAATACGCAGCACAGCAAAAACAATTATTACAAATACTTTCAGAGCTAGACGGCATCAACCTGAGTAAGAACTACGTCCCAACGGTAGTTGGAAATTGGCTAAAGCTCAATCTAGGTGATTCACTTAGATTATTGATCCATCATGAAGAGCGACATTTTATTCAGATTAATAAACTTGTGAACAAAGAGATGGATTAAGATATGTGAGACAGATCGATTGTGAAGTGTTGTTGTTTTCTAATCGTAAGAATATCATTATATCAGAAATAAAGTTAATCATCAACATTGATGATTAACTCAGACAGGCAGTCAATCTCATCTTTCAGGAAGTTTTTCTGCTGATGATTCCACTTTCTAAATTGTAGACTTTGAGTCCCATGTTTTTAAGAAGCATACAAACACGAAGACTTCTTCTACCTGTTCTGCAGAATACATAATACGAACTATGGCTTGTAAGCGTTTCTATATTATCGGCGAGTACTGGAGATAAGTAGTCCATATGAATAGCGCCTTCAATTGTGCCACTATTATATTCTTCTATTGTTCTTACATCAACTAATACACTATTAGTTTCTTTCTGAGCTGCTTCTACAAATTCATCATACTCCATATTATTCAATGTAGCCTTGTGTTGTTGCCACCTTGGAAAGCTACAAGCTTGCGACTCTTCAGTAGTCATATTTATATCATCAACCTTCTTAAGATTACTCATGATTAGCGCTTGAAGCGGAATGTCGCTATTTTAATTTAGAATCGTCCATGTAATATGCATCTTTTACGGGTTTTAAAGGTCGTTTGAACCAATAAGGTCTTCTCAATCCATCAGGGCCAGGTGCAGGCCTTGTGATTTTTAGCCATTCTCTATAGTTTTCCATTGACTTGTTGGTGTCTACCATTATGTCGCCATAATTTTCATTGTCATTTGGTATTTCAATTCGAACACGTTGATGCCAGCAGTGCATGCCACTTATAGGATCGGGATGAACAGCGTGGGTAATATTTTGATGGACGCCCCCATCAACCCAAAATATGCGTTTGCTATCGTTGTCCTTACTTACAAAAGGTTTGATTCCTGATTTTGTATTCATGATCCATCTTCCATCACCTTGATCTTCGATCCTTACTGTGTTAGTAGCCCAACTATTACCTTTGTCTTGTTCTCTTTTCCATCTTCCCAAATGATGCGAACAAGCCACAACACCTGGTCGCATACCTTCGGTAACCCAGACTTTATCTATGAAGTATCCAATATCCGTATTCATCTTCACAAGATCACCGGTTTGAAACCCCCATTTGTTGGCATCATTTGGATGCATCCATATAGGGTTTCGATGAGCAATCTCCATCAACCACTTGGCATTGCCAGATCTCGAATGGATCAACATCGGCAACCTAAAGGTGGGTACAAGTACATATTCACCTTTGGATTTGTCTAATTTCTCTTCATGAATATGGCTTTTTATATAAGTAGGTATGGCATATTCTGGCCACTTCCAATCTACCATTGTTTGCGAATAGAATTCTTGTTTTCTTGATGGAGTTGGAAAACCTATCTTGGCTTTGCCATCAATCATTATACCGATATTTTTGCCATCCTTACTTATGACACCTGTCTCATCATTAATAAGCGCATCTTGGATATCAGTTTCGGATAGAGTGTTTTCATTTTTCTTATAACCGTGTTTTTCAACTTCGAAGGCGCCATATTTTTTCATATAGTCTAGCTCTGTTAGTCCTTCCTTCTGCGCCGCCTCAGGCAGACCTTTGGTATGTTCAAATATGTACTGATAATACTCATCAATTGTAATCTTCTCTCCAGATCGATATGGTGACTCAAAATGTTTTCTGATGCCCATACTTCCATCAGGGTCGATACGCCAACTCAACTCAATCCAAAACTCATCTTCTTCCCATACTTCTCCAGGATTTACCTCGTAGGTAAATGTTACTTCTTTGCCTTGTCGTCGTGCAGCTTCTCTTAACACAGGTTGTCTAAAAGCGATCCAAGTTCCAGAATGTGTAGCATAACTATTAAGATCATGTCGTTCTGCACTATGACCCATGGGCAATACATAGTCTGCAAAAAATGCCGTTTCATTCCAAGTAGGAGTCATAGCTGCATGTAGACCAAATAGACTTTCATCCTTGAAAGCGTCCATCCATGTGAATCCATCTGGATAAGTCCATACAGGATTGAAAACGCGTGAGAAATAAACATCCATTCTTCCTCTGCCTTCTTTCAACATATGTGGCAATAGAAAGCTCATCTCAAACATAGAAAGTGGATACTCTTGAGGGAAGTGAAGTTCATTCCAAAATTTTCCTGCCGGCGGTGTATCGAAAAATTTCGGCTTGAATTTATTCCAACTATTAGGAGATGTTCCTCCTTTGGTACCCACGCTTCCCGTTAGCACATTTAGAAAATGTAAACACCTTGAAACACACCAACCACCGAGATTTCCACTAGCAGCACTTCTCCAATTATGAGTAGCAAATCGTTCGCCTGCTTCACCTATCTGTATAGCCACTTCTCTAATTGTAGATGCTTTTACACCACTTTCTTTTGCAGCGTACTCAGGCGTGTACTCTGCGTATTCTTCAATCATTTTCAAAATATAATTTTCAAAAACAACTTCTGTATCAGGGTGCAATTTTTTCAAGTAGACATCCCAATTCACCCATTTTTCTAAGTATACTCGATTGTATAATCCTTCTTCAAGTATAATCTTGGCCATAGCAAGTAGTACGGCTGCTTCAGTACCTGGATAAGTAGGCAACCAGTAGTCAGACATGCTAGCAGTGTTGGAAAGACGAGGATCCATACAGGCCATCTTAGCACCTTTCATTTTGGCTTCAATGATGCGCTGCGCATGAGGGTTAAAGTAATGTCCAGATTCAAGATGAGCAGATATCAATAATATAAACTTGGCTTCTGAGTGATCTGGACTTGGCCGATCAAAACCATGCCAGATATTATAACCAAACCTGGCTCCTGAAGAACATATGTTAGTGTGACTGTTGTGTCCATCGATACCCCATCCTTGCAATACACGATTAGCATATCCTTCGTGACCAGGACGGCCTACGTGATAGGCGATTTCATTTTGACGTCCATCTTTAATTGCTTTTCTGATTCGTCCAGCTATATCGTCTAATACTTCATCCCAACTGATGCGCTCCCAATCTCCACCGCCTCTTTTTCCAACTCGTTTTAATGGATATAATATCCTTTCAGGATCGTTTATCTGATTAATAGTAGCTGGACCCTTAGCACAGTTGCGTCCTCTACTTCCAGGGTGATAAGGGTTGCCTTCAAATTTTCTAATACTACCTTTTTCCTTATCTATGTATGCAGTTAATCCACATGCACTTTCGCAGTTAAAACAAGTAGTTGGAACTATGGTATAGGATTTCTTATCTTTTTTAGGCCAAGACTTGGCTTCATATTCTTCCCAATGATCCCACTTTTCAATTGGAGGAAAAGAATTGAGATCCGTAACGGTCATTCTATCCAATACTGGATCTCTATCTACGTGTAGAGAAGGAATTATTCTTAATTTTTCTGCAACTCGTTCTATAACTGTTGGTTTCTTCTTCATTTCAATCTTTTACAATTAGCTTAATGGGATTCTCTGAGGAGCCTCTACCCAGATATGTTCTATGATGTAAATCCCTATTAGTACTAGTAATGCAGCTATATTTGTCATTACTATTTGTGAACTTCCAAAGAAGAGTAAAAGGAAGGGCAGTATATTTCCAATTACAATAGCGCCCAACCAGAATTTGACTTTGTATCTCCCTTTAGTAATCATCTCGACTGTCAACTTAGTGTCCTTAGTCGGATGTGTAGTTATAAGCTCTACTAGAATAGTTGAAAGATTAATTACAATACCTATGATTAATGTAGTTATAAGATAGATATTCCAATTATGTGTTACGGTTATAAAAAGATTTAGAATTATAAATATTGCAGCACCCGCCATCACAGCATGGACGAGCATATGAATTGATAAAATTGGGCTTTGCCAAAAATCTCTTCCTTTGGCTTGAGCGAATAGAAAGGCTGTATATATAGCTGTAAGTGTAGCGAGCGCCGCAGTTGCCCACATAACTATCGGTATCCAACTATGCCAATCCATCCATTGGACAACACCAATTAAAGTGAGTAGCGCACCATAAATTGTAATTGAATATCCTCCTTTCACGAGCCATGAACCCCAATGAGGTCTAAGTAGTACATATGCAAATCTTCTAGGCTGATCGAGATCCAAGACAAGTAAGATGCCAGTCATAGCTAAAAATAAAATGCCAACGCCCACTGTTGCCCATATTATACTTGCATTTAGTTCAACTGTGCCTAATGCCCAAGCTATAAACGGAATTAGAAAAGCACCTGCAGATATTGCTTTAGTCCATATATATCCTGATACTTCCCATCCCCATAAGATGCCTTTGTCAGGTGTATCATATACTCGTCTGGCCTCTTTTTTACCTATTAGTACTTCTACAGAAGTCGGCGCATTAATCACCTCTCCATTTTTATTTTGTATACTTTTTGTTTTACTCATGACTTCCGCTATAATATCGCCATTGGAAAAAGCCATTTTTTCTGCTTCTTTAGAATAGTGGCCAACGCCATAAGTCTGAGCACCCCAGAGCGTTTGATGAGAAGGTTCTGTAGCATTTGGTATAAGCGATACATCATCAGCATCGATATAAAAAAGATTAGGACTTGTACCTTTTTCAGGTTTTCTTGTTTTTACAGCTTCACGAGCTAAGAGCTGTGATATTTTGCTGGTAGGATCGTCCATGTCACCTGATATGATCGCCTCTTCTGGACAGACGTTGACACATGAAGGTTCTAGTCCAACATCAATACGATGAGCACAATAGTTGCACTTTGCTGCAGTCTCTGTTTCTGGGTCAATGTACAGAGCATCATATGGACATGCTTGCATGCAAGACTTGCACCCGATACACCTATCCTTATCAAAATCTACTATGCCGTCTTCTCTTATATATAACGATTCTGTAGGACAGATGTCAACACAAGGTGCATCAGTACAGTGATTGCATCGCATCACAGAGAATAGTCTTCTGGTATTGGGAAATTCTCCTTTTTCCACTTGCTTTACCCAAGTTCGGTTGACTCCTACTGGAACTTCATGTTCAGATTTGCATGCAGTTGTACATGCATGACACCCAATACATTTTCTATTATCAATTACAAAACCTAATTTCATTTATTTTGATTTTCGCTTGTTGTGCGGTAGTACTTTGTTTCTATAGCTTACACCAATACATTTTTATAATTGTTTATTGCATCTTGAACATTGAAATAATGAATAATGCAATCTGCTTTTTCTAATTCTCTACTCTTGACATGAGGATTGACGTTGCATATTTTGATATTATCGCCGATTTTTAATTTCAAATTATAAAGTGTTGCTACTATACATGTGATGGGCAACTGCCAACCATATC
>CAZRXJ010000040.1:0-9833 GCA_964604025.1 uncultured Saprospiraceae bacterium
ACATCAAGACAAACTAAGGAGAGTGATCACTTTAGGATCTCCTTATAGACATCTCAAGGCCCCTAATTATGCCAATTGGTTATACCAACTTATCCAAAGAACCAGAAGTAAAGCTCGACGAAAAGAACCCAAATGGGTGGATGACTTGATAAAGCCCATACCCGTTCCTTCTGTCGCTATTTATTCAAAGACAGATGGCATCGTACCATGGCAAGCATGTATGGATCTTGATGATAACACCGATCATCAAAACATCGAGGTGGAAGGCAGTCACATAGGACTTGGGATGAATGAAGAAGTCCTAAAACATGTCATCACTTTTTTAGAAAAAGATGATGTAGTACTTGTATAGTTGTGCTCACTTCTATCTCTTTATTCTATGATTACTTTCTTGACTATTACTTCACCTTTACTCGTTGTTAACCTTATCAGATGCAAGCCTGATTGATAATTAGACACATCTAACACAATCTGACTATTACTGATGTTTTTTCTTTGATCAATCAACTGTCCATTGATCTGATAGACATCTATGGATAGCACTTCTTGATTTTTATTAATATCAATGAATAGACTAGAAGAAGCGGGATTAGGACTTAATTCAAAATTAGAATGTGACCTAGCTTCGCTCAGCAAGGATTGTGTCGTACTAGGTGTGAAAGCATTTAAGATAACATTGAATGTGCAAGTATCTCTATTGCCGCAGCCATCTTCAGCAGCGTATGTTATAGGCGTACTTCCCACTCTGAATTTTGAACCTGGCTTTGGTCCACCGATCTGAGTCACATGTTGACATCCTTTTATCTCCATTACAAACTCTCGCTTTGACTTACCATCTACATCAAACCAATAACCTTGTGCATCCATTTCGACAAAGTCTTCATTGCCGTCGTTGTCAGGTTGCCCTCTTTTCCAATTTTCAAATTCTAATGGATCATCATTGACCCATTCGTAATTCCCTTCTGATTCACGATCGGTAAGCCCGATATATGCTTGCCTCTGCAGTAGTCTTGACGCTAAAAATTCATTTTCCAATTCTGAATTGATGACTACAAGGTTTCCATTATTTTTTATCGCCGTACGTTGTGCTTTTGCCCAATTGACTCTTGCATATGAACAGTAGTAATAAGAATCTCCAAGCTGACCCATAAATAGAAAACCAGGGATCTTTCTCACCTTACATAGTGTACAACACGTCTGAAACTCAGGTGTATCCCATGACAGTTTAGCAAAACCAAAAGGAGGTGCCTCAACAATGATATCCTCTGGGCATGCTATGAATGAAGAGTTGTCTATTGTAATTCTTGAAGTACACGTACTTGAAGTATTACACAGATCAGAAGCTGTATAAGTTATTTCAAATATGGTTCGATCACCATCAATGATTGTATCGGTTATAGTTGTTTCGACTTGTGTACAATTAGCTGGATTATCTATGCATAATGGACAATTAGAAGTGACCTGTGGAGCTTCAATATCCGAGATGGTCATAGACTCTACACATCGAAGATTGATGTCTTCAGGACAGATGATCAGAACTTCTTCTGGTACTGTGACTATGAATGAACAAGTATCTAAGTTGCCACACTGATCCGTAGCAGTTGCTATGACTCTTGTGTTGCCTGTAGTGAAAGTACTTCCATTAGGTATGTTGTATGATATTACAAAGCTGCAATTTTCTTCTACCTCAGGATCTTCCCATTCATGTACTGGGTTATCAGGATTCAGGATTACGTCATCAGGGCAGCTTAATATTACAGGAGCAATCGTATCAATTAGAGATATAATCTGCACACATGTAGATATGAGTCTGCTATTAAGACTGTCCCTTGCGGTAAATGTTCTTTGTATGATCATCTGTGCAGGACATTCACCCATATCAATCATCTCATCTGAAAACGTCACTATTGCTCTGCCACAGATCTCATTACTAGGGCTTACCATCATCGCAGTGGCCATACCAGTTATCATCGGGTCAGTAGAACCTCCTGGACAACCTCGGAAGTCAGGAGGGCATGTGATTATCGGTGGTTCACAATCAGGTATACAGTCTTCAACAATGATGGTCACCGCATCCATAGATGAGCAACCATTGGCGTCAACAGCTGTAACTGTGTATGTAGTAGTTACTATGGGGCTAGCCTGTATGTTATTGCCAGAACCTATGCCTTGATCCCATGTGTATTGTATCGGAGGTATTCCGTTTATTAGATTCGCGGTAAGCGTAACTGTACCATCATCTTCTTCACATATACTTTGGTCTTCTCCCGCATCAGCCATGACGCCACCGATGATCTCAATGGTACAGTCTACACATGAGGCTATGCTATCTGCTGCCTCAGCTATAGGACTGTTAAATTCAATTGGTACGTATTTTCTAGGTAATTGACAACCATCAAAGGTGCTTGCGCAATCTTGTTGAAATAGAGTGACATTATCAAATGTGCCTCCTGGAGAAGCATATAAACCCAACAATGAGGATTCTGCCTGAGAAGATGCTCCGATTACTGTTACGTTAGCACCAAACTGTGATTTGAGTATGTCAATATTAGTGAACGGTCTTATGACTGAGCAACTGATAAAGCTACAAGACGTTTCAAATCCAAAAGCATCTGTGAAGATCACAATTGCAAGCTTATTGACGGGGTCTCTATTGAGCGTACCATTTTGAATACTAGTTATGATGTCTCCCATCGCTAGGTTTAGATCATCACCACCGCCATCTGTACAATTACCAAATTGATTGCGCATAACACAAAACTGTCTTGTAACATCGGATATAATGTTGGAAGAACTAAAGTCAAACTCAAGAAAGGTCTCTGCCCCAAATGCTCCGCCATAGTGCAATACTCCGATCTGAGAGGATTGACATCTTGATTCCACATTGCGTATGGTAGCCATGATAATATCAGAGAATTCGTCATACTCCTGTTCATCTATGCTACCAGAATTATCGATGACAAATAAGATGTCAGTAAAACTTGTATCAGCACTACATACATCTTGTGAGACTAGTTGAGAGGATGTGATTAACGAAATCAAAAGAATAGCGAAAGGCCAGCGAGAAAGAAGCATTGCTGACTTATGCGCAAAGGATTGTGATGTTGTCTTCATATTGTTATAATCAATATTAATAGCTCCTGTAAAACGGGGTTGCTCCAAGAACAAATGATAATAATCACAATATCTAAAATACCCTTCAAAAGGTAGTCATAAGAAGCCCAATAAATTATGACATTAACTTAATAGATGCGTTATCAGACATTATCACCTGAGACGCTTAATCCAAGTTGCCCCAGTAGAAAGGATGCATTGAAGTTTTCGCAGATGCCAGGTTTGATTTTATAGTCAAATATTAAGTCACCTTCTGCAAAATCAATATCAAAGTAATAATTAGAGATGCCAGTATGATCTTCACCCATCTCAGCAAGAGCGATGTCATGTGTTGCTACCATACCATATGATTGATGTTCGATAATCTCAAGAACGATGGCCTTAGACCCTTTGAGCTTGTCATGAGAGTTGGTACCTCTGAGCATTTCGTCAGCTATGACAAATGCTTGCTTGCCGCTTTTTAGTAGTTCCAATATCTTAACTACTCTATTGAGTTCTGACTTAAATGTTGATACACTCTCTTCGAGATCATCTTTGATTCTCATATAGGTGATCAACTCGACAAGGCCATAGCTAAGAGATGATGCAGCTACCTTGGTGCCACAATTGCCAAGAATCATATTAAGCCCGACAGTTCTTAGAAAAGTACTCTTACCAGACATGTTCGATCCTGTTATGATACTCATGTAATCTCTCTGTCCAAGATTAAAATCATTAGGGACACACTCTTGATATTGCAGTAACGGATGTCTCATTGCTTTACCTTCAAGATGAAAGTATATATCATCAATAATTGGATAATTAAAATCAGGATGATTGTGACTCCATGTTGCTAGAGATGCAAGAGATTCGACAAGACCGATCAAGTCAAATGTTTCTTCTATCTGATGTCCATGTTGATCATGCCAATAAGAAAGCTTAGCACTTATCTTACTATCCCAGAGAAGACCAATGTTGAGTATGAACGAAGGGATCATATGCAATCTATAATCCAAGAGATCAGCTATACTTTTTAATTGGTGAAGTGCTTCGATTTGATTGTGTTGCGCGGGGTCGCTACTTATTTTTTTGTTGATAACCGATGATGACCATTGTCGATCAGTTACGATCTGTAGTGCTTGAGCATATTTGTCAAGTTGTGTACCGGCTTTGGAAAGTCTATGTTGTATGTCAGATACATGTTCTGCATAATTCATGGTTATCCTAAAGTTAATGAGCCCAAGAACTATAGCTAGCAAATAACTTATATCTGGAATTATAAAATACAATGCTCCAATAGTTATCCATATAAAAGGCAATATCTTTCTATATAAAGTAAGTTTGTTGTTTGTAGAAAAAGATAGATCTGCACCTAGGGTGTCTTTTATTATTTTACTAGTATCAACTTTATGGCCTTCTTGTATTTCGTATAATGAGGAAAAAAAATTTATTCGCCACTCGGATTCTTTTTCTAATTCTTTTATAACCGACCTGCGTTCTTCAAGTTCTGACAGAGATGGAGTATCAGACATGAATTGAACCAAGCTATGATTGCCATTGAAGGTCCTGCATCTATTGACTAATCCAAAGATTGAAAATGGGCCAAAGACATCTAAGTCACTTGTAAAATTATGATCTTGATCAATAAAGTCAGAGCCATTATAATTTGTATTATTCAAGTTGTTAATAGCATCTAATTCATTAGATACTATTTTCTTTTTATAATTTATTATTTGTCTTTCTCTGTCTTTTCTATGATGTGTTTTAACAACAAATAAAAATACTGCTAACCCGATGATACATGCTGTCACACCCAATAATGGCTGATAAGATGCTATTAGTATAGTAAGTGCAATAACTACAATAAATACAAGTAGGCGTAATATTGATAGACGATTACTGGTATTAGTTAGCCGTTGTTCTAATAAATCAAGATTCTGATATGAATCTTTATAATTAGAGACAACTTGGTTTTTCGACATTGTGACAACTTAATTATTGAGTCAATGCTTGGGATCGTAGTCTTTGTAAGAAAGGTGATGCAAAAATGAAATCTATCAAGACTTCATTGTCGTTGTTAAGTACTTCTTCTTTACGACCTTGCCAAGCAAGTTTGCCATCTGATAATAGACAGATGTTATCTCCAATCTCCATAACGCTGTTCATATCATGCGTATTGATAATCGTAGTAATATTATTGTCCTTCGTAATGCCACTTATAAGATCATCGATTGTTATGGCTGTCTTTGGATCAAGCCCAGAGTTGGGTTCATCACAGAATAGATATTTTGGATTAAGAACTATGGCTCTTGCTATACCAACACGTTTTTGCATGCCTCCACTGATCTCTGAAGGATACTTGTCGTTGATACCTTCGAGGCTTACTCTTTCGAGACAATAATCAACTTGCATACGTTTTTCTTTGGCAGTGCGCGTTGTAAACATATCCATTGGGAATCGAATGTTTTCTTCAACAGTAAGAGAATCGAAAAGTGCATTACCTTGAAATAACATGCCTATCTGCATTCTTAATTCACGAAGTTGTTCTTGCGATATACAACAGACATCGATGTCATCAAACCATACTGCTCCGCTTGTAGGTTGAAGAAGGCCAACAAGTATTTTTAGAAATACAGTTTTCCCGGCTCCACTTTTGCCAATGATTAGATTGGTTCTGCCATCATCAAATGTGAAGCTTATATCTTTTAGTACTTCCTGGGTGCCAAAATTCTTGAATATATTGTCAGCTTTTATCATAATTAGCCCATTAAGAGTAATGCAATTATTAAATCAGCCACCAATATGTTGATCGAACCAAATACAACTGCTCGTGTACTGGCCTGTCCAAGTTCTATACTCCCACCTGACACAAAGTATCCTTGAAAACAAGCCACTGAGGTGATAATTAAAGAAAAGGTGATAGCCTTAACGTACATCATGACTACATTATAAGGATCAAAGAGGAATCTCAATCCTTTTTCGAATTCCCATGTCGTTAATCCTGCAACATAAGTGGCTGATATATACCCTCCACCGATGCCCACTATCAGTGCTATAGTAACGAGCAGTGGGATGACTATTACGGATGCTATTAACTTTGGTAGGACCAAATAGGAAGAAGTGTTGACGCCCATGATCTCCATAGCATCAATATGCTCTTTCTGTCTCATGCCTCCGATCTCAGCGGCCATAGTCGATCCTACCTTGCCAGCCAATACAATACACGTCAATGTAGCAGCCATCTCAATGATCATGATATCTCTTACGATATATCCGATATAGTAATCTGGGATAAATCCCCCAGACAGTTGATATGAAAACTGTATGGCGGTCACTGCTCCTATAAATCCTGATATCAACATGACTATAGACATAGAGCCTATACCTATGTCGTACATCTGTCTTATCGTCTCCTTATAATACATGCCCCAGTTCTCTGGTTTAGAGAAGATGTCAGGTAGCCATGCTATGAATTTTCCAAGATCTCTTATTAATTGCATGTTGAAGGATTAATAGCCGAATAGAAGGAATTAGAAACATGGTTTCATCCCTAATTACTCAGGCTGCGAAATTAGGCTATTTTTGGTTCTTAAAATTTTGAGATTTGAATGTAATTATAACCGGAGCAACCAAAGGAATTGGGAAAGCGATAGGAGATTTATTGCTATCTAAAGGACATAATATAGCCTTTTGTGCGAGGAGCAAAGAAGATGTGGAAACGTTGATTGGGCAGTGGCAAGAAGCATATCCAAGTCAAGAGGTTACAGGCATGGTCTGTGATATGGGCGTTCAACAAGAGGTTGAATCATTTGCTTCAAGCGTTATAAGTAAGATGAAAAATATCGATGTTCTTGTCAACAATGCAGGCATCTTTATCCCTGGTGAGATATTGGAAGAAGAAGAAGGAGCACTTAATAAAATGATAAATGTTAATCTCTATAGTGCATATCATCTGACGAGAGTGATAGCGCCAATGATGAAGAAACAAGGAAGTGGACACATATTTAATATGTGTAGTGTGGCAAGTATCAAAGCCTATCCCAATGGTGGATCTTATAGCATATCGAAGTTTGCCTTACTCGGATTTTCTAAGGTTTTGAGAGAAGAGTTGAAATCAGCAGGTGTAAAAGTGACCTCCATATTACCTGGTGCTACGTGGTCTAATTCTTGGGCTGGAGTGGATTTGCCAAAAGAGAGATTAATGGAAGCACATGATATTGCGTTGAGTGTATCCAGTGCAATCGAGATGTCTCCATCCGCTGTGGTAGAGGAGATAATAGTTAGACCTCAATTAGGAGACCTTTAGAGTGATGATGACATGTGTTTAGTATCAATAATTCCTACTGAAAATGGGTGTATACTCAGTTCTAATCGAGATGAATATCCTAATCGAGATGCTCAAGAAGTAATAACGGAGCATATATCAAGTAGTAAAGTTATATATCCCAGAGACGTTGCTGGCGGAAGTTGGATTATTCTTTCTGAGAATAATAGAGCTGTCTGTCTCTTGAATGGAGCTCGACAAAATCATAAAAGAATCTTGCCATATCGACTAAGTAGAGGTGTGATGATGAAAGAGTTTTTCAATTATGAAAGCGCAGTAGACTTCTTCGAACAATATGATTTTTGGAATATTGAGCCATTTACAATGGTCATCATAGATGCAACACTCAAGTATGAATTCATATGGGATGGCAACACCAAGCATATTAAAGAGCTTGCGCAAAATGAAATTCATATATGGAGTTCGTCTACACTATATGATCAAGCAGCTATAATGAGACGTGAGAAATTGTTGAGAAAGGAGTTAGTAGGATTAGATACCAATGATCTCAAAATTATAAAGAAAGCCCATCTTCATAAAGATCCTGATGATCCTGCATTGGGATTGTATGTCAATTTAGGCGGGATTGTAGAAACGATTAGTCATACTCAAATTTTGTTGGAACCCAGCAGGTCACATCTCATCTATCATAACCTACTTAACAATAGAGAGGAGAAGGCCATAATGTAATACATATTATAATAAAATGTAATATATGTTAAATTATCTATCAGATAGTTATGTATTACGATTTTTAATAATATATTTGCTCATCAATAGTAGTATTCCCATCTACAGTAAGGTTTGTTGGCAGTGCAAGTCACTGCTCACTAATATGTAATTAGATAATAGTACTCCGGTACAGACCTTAATACCAGTTTAAAATATGTTTACCATGAGAAAAGCTACCCTTTTCAACATTAGGATGTCATTTTTAAGAATTGCATCAATTTTCCTTTTTGTAACGACCATTGGATTTTCTGCTCAGTCACAGTGTCCACCATTGACAGTGTTTTGTCAAGATTTGCATACGGCATTCATGCCAGACGCATGTATGGTTCAAGTATGGGCAAAAGATTTTATTAGCAAGATCAATGATGCGGATACGGATCTAGATGATTTTGTTATTTCTTTTGAGCGAGACAATGAGGTGATGAGTAGGACGTATGAGAGTATGTTTGGAAACTCCTTTGAAGTAACAATTTGGATATCAAGTAGATGTGATCCAAGTGATCAAACGAGGTGTGTTGTAACATTAGATATTAATGATAATACTGGTATGTGTCCGTCTACTCCATGTCCTGTAGATGTAAACCCATGGTGTGGATTATCAATACTAACATGTACGACAGTACAACAATCACCAAATGAAACTACTGGTCATGTTGCGGCTATAGTAGATACTAGAAAAAACTCATTAGCACCTAGAGGCGATAACTGGTCCGACCCATTTACTCAAGGGGCCAATCAAACTAACATCATAAGACCAAATGCATGGCGTATTAACAATATTGGGAATATATACGGTATAGCACTCAACCCTAACAACGGAGATGTATTCTTATCGGCTTCAGACGTTTATGATTTTGATTTCAGACAATTTGTCACTCAAGGACCGCCTCCTCCTTCTGTTACAGGACCTGCAGGTGCAGGAGGTATTTATAGAGCGAACATCACTAATCCAGAGGCTACTTCTGTATTTGTTTCAACGACACCAACCTATCCATCACCTGCTAATTTCAACGCTCAAATTATCGGTTCAAACTTGATTCCAAATACTGGGAATAGTCCTACAAATACAAGCCTAAGTGGAAATGGAATTGGTAACATTGATTATGATCTTAGATCTAACCATCTTTTTGCTTCTAACCTCGAAGATGGAAAACTATACAGTATAAATGCAACTACAGGTATAATCACTGACGTCTTTGATCCATTTAGTCCGTATATTCATACGCCAGGACTAGTAGATGAAACTGACAGAATATGGGGGGTTCAGGTACTTGACTGTGGAGCACAAGCGAGACTCTATTTTGCTAGAAATGCACGTGTATCTTCTACTGTTCCAGATGTCATCCAACCTAAAGAAATATGGAGTGTAGCTTTAAATACTAATGGAACATTTGCAGGTGTTGAAAGAATAGAATTTATTGTAGGCCAAGGTGATATGTCAAAGATTACAGATTTATCTTTTAGTTCGACATGCCAAGAAGTAATCTTAGCAGAAAGAGGCAATGCTCACTCAGCAGAAATGGTAAGATATGCAAGAGCAAGTGATGGATCCTGGCAATTTGATAGACAATTCTTTTTAGGACTAAATGATCCTACAAATACAAACCCCAATTATCCCAATGGAATAATTGGTAATTCTGCAGCAGGTGGAACAACGGAGCTATCGAATTTGGTGTCCGTTTTG
>CAZRXJ010000041.1:0-9771 GCA_964604025.1 uncultured Saprospiraceae bacterium
AATTTTCTAAATTCTCTAGATCCAAATGCCGTGATATTTACCTATGGTGACAATGATACTTATCCTTTGTGGTATGTGCAAGAAGTTGAAGATGTCAGAAGAGATGTTAGAATAGTCAACCTGAGCCTTATAACTGTCGATTGGTATATCAACAAGTTGAGAAGAAAAGTAAATGATGCAGCACCGCTCAAGTTAACCATCCCTGCTGCAGCATATCGTGGTAACAAGCGAAACCAAGTTCCATTTGTTGTTCAGAATCCCAATGCAGCTATGAAACTCACTGATGGTTTAAAATTCATAGGTGCTAACAATCCAGTTGGAGATACTTACAAATTTGAATCTTATGTCCCAGCTCGACAATTTGTAATTCCTACAGATTATCAAGCGGTACAACGTCTAGGAGTTAGAACTCCAGGAGACTCTACTGTCATCTCGCCAGACATCAGAGTAACATTTCCAGAGAGCAAAGCGTGGATGACTAAGGATGAGTTGGCAGTTCTTGATATCATAGCTTCTAATATCTGGGAGCGCCCGATCTACTTTGCTACTACATGTCAGAATAGCAAATTGCTCGGACTTAATGACTACATGCAGTATGAAGGTCTTGCTTTACGCATAGTACCTATCAAGACTGCAAGTGATAGATCTCTATCTATATATGGCAGTGGACGAGTTGCAACTGAAAAGGTGTATGATAACATAATGGGCAAATGGGAATGGGGCAACTTTGACAAAAAAGAATTATTTGTCAATGACTCATATGGTGCAGCAGTTCAAGCCCATAGAATGGTGATGATTAGAACTGCAGAAGCATTCATAGCACAGAATAAAGCACAGAAAGCAGTTGATATTACAGATAAGTTTTTTGAAGGATTCCCACATATGAACTTTCCTTACGATGCTTCTATCATCCCGCTTATCACAGTCTATGTACGCACGAGTCAAAAAGAAAAAGCCATGCATCATATAAGAATCTTGGCTAACGAAACAGCTCAATATTTAT
Source organism: uncultured Saprospiraceae bacterium (assembly GCA_964604025.1). Taxonomy (GTDB): domain Bacteria; phylum Bacteroidota; class Bacteroidia; order Chitinophagales; family Saprospiraceae; genus JAJRXG01. Next base: position 1,004 of record CAZRXJ010000041.1, read on the forward strand.
CCTTCTATAGTAGCATAGACCCAGATACAGTACAATCGAGCTTTTCGCAAGACAAGGCTAGAAGAGATAATGCGTTAGCCAATATATTTAATTTGTCTAACAATATTGGTGACGAAGCATTCAAGCAAGAGATGGAATCCTTATTAGGGCAATTTAGAACTACAAGAATACCTAATTAGAAAAAATGAAAGTATCAATCGGTGGAGATCATGCGGGCTATGATTTAAAAAAAGTTGTTGTACAGCAACTTGAAAAACAGAATATTGCAGTTAAAGATCTTGGTCCATATAGTTCAGATTCTGTAGATTATCCTGACTTCGTTCATCCAGTCTGTCATGATGTGATAGAGGGTCGAGCTGACTTTGGAATTCTTATTTGCGGAAGCGGAAACGGAGTAGCGATCACCGCTAACAAATATAGTGGCATACGGTGTGGTCTGTGCTGGACGTCAGAATTAGCAGAACTGACAAGACAACATAACAATGCTAATACACTTGCCATCCCTGCAAGGTTTATTGACGAAGACAATGCGCTGAACATAGTTGACGCATTTCTTAAAAGCACTTTCGAAGGAGGAAGGCATAAAAGACGCGTTGATAAAATAACTCCTGACGTATCCTTCGTTTGTTAATTCAAGGACAATAATTATGATGAGATATTTTTTATTTTTTATTACCAACATGATCGTTGGTCAAGGGCTCATTGGTCAATATGCAAGCCACAAATCAATGCCCGACAAGAGTCAATCTGTAATTTCTGACTTTAATGATTGGTCATACAAGATATCTACGACCATATCTGTCAAGGATCTAAAAGATCATATATATACGCTCGCTTCCGATGAATATGAAGGAAGAGAAACAGGGACTGATGGCAATACTAAAGCGGCGAACTACATAGCTGGTGAATTTGAAAAGTTAGGTCTTCCTACAATCGGACACAACGAGAGTTATTTTCAACCTGTGGCATTTACATTTACTTCTTGGGACAAACTTACACTGGACATAGGAGATCTTAAGTACAAGTTACTAAGAGATTTTATATCATTCCCTCAGTATAGTATCAACGGAGATTTTGATGCTGAAGAGATTATATTTTTAGGATATGGTATAGATGATGTACGATACAATGATTATAACAATGTCGATGTAAGAGATAAGGTGCTTATGGTATTTGACGGCGAACCTACAGATGCTAATGGTATATCATTAATTACAAAGTCAACAGAAAAAAGCAAGTGGTCAACAGATTGGCAATCCAAGAGTGAGGTTGCAAAAAAGCATGGAGCAAAGATGCTCCTTATTGTATCTAATGATCTCAAGACTATGATCAATGATAATAGAAGACAATTAGTCAATCGCGTTACTCAGCTTGGCGATTATAGTATCAAAGAACAACAAGGTATCAATACGATATTCTTATCTTCTAAGATAGCCGAAGAGATACTAGGTGATAAAAGAGATGATGTGATCATGAGAAGAAACAAATTGACTGCTGGTGAAAATGTATCTCTTCATACTGTTATTCCTTCATCTATACAATCCACTTATGGCATAAATAGAAATGTTCTTGAAGGTCAGAATGTTATGGGGTATATAGAAGGATCAAGTAAGAAAGATGAGGTTGTGGTCGTATCTGCACATTATGATCATGTAGGAATGAAGGGCGATGAAGTGTATAATGGAGCCGATGACAATGCTTCAGGTACAACCGCTGTGTTAGAGATAGCCGAGGCGCTTGCGACCGCTAAGAAAATGAAAAATGGACCTAAAAGAAGTGTGTTGTGTCTTCTCGTCACTGGAGAAGAAAAAGGATTGTTAGGATCAGAATATTATGCAAGCAATCCTATTTTTCCAATTGAAAATACTATTGTTGATGTCAACATAGACATGATTGGAAGATGGGGAAAAGAATATACAAGTCAAGAAGAACCATACATATATGTGATAGGCTCAGATCGATTAAGCCAAGATCTTCATGATATCAATGAAAAGAACAATCGAAAGTATAGTCAACTTCTCTTAGATTATAAGTACAACGATGAGGAAGATCCTAACAGATTTTATTTTCGATCAGATCATTACAATTTTGCCAAACATGGTATCCCTGCGATATTCTTTTTTAATGGCGTACATGATGATTATCACAGGTTAACAGATACAGTTGAGAAAATAGATCTTAATCTCATGGAACATAGAACCAAGCAGATATTTCACACGGTGTGGGATCTTGCTAATAGAGATGATCGCATAAGGGTTAATGATCAAGTCAAATAAGCTTACACTTGAGTTTATAATTGACTCGTGTTATTAATAATTAGAAATAATTATATCATAAAGCAAATATTGATATGTCATCGATGTTTTAAAAAAAGCATGGTGCTTAATTGAAATTAATATTGGATCACTATCTTGTTCGTTTAGCAAAAATATAATCATGAAAACAATAAAAGGGCCAGCGATATTCTTAGCACAATTCATGGACGACAAAGCCCCTTATAATTCATTAGATAGTATCTGCAAGTGGGTAGCTAGTCTAGGATATAAAGGAGTGCAGATCCCGACTTGGGACAGCAGGTGTATCGATATTGAAAGAGCTGCAAAAAGCAAAAGATATTGTCAAGAAATTCAAGGTATAGTAGAAAGTCATGGATTAAAAATCACAGAACTCTCTACACACTTGCAAGGTCAGTTGGTAGCTGTCAACCCTGCTTATGATGTGATGTTTGATGGATTTGCACCAGCTGAAGTGCAAGGTAATCCCAAGGCCAGAACAAGATGGGCTGTTAGACAAGTAAAGTATGCCGCCACCGCAAGTAAGCACATGGGTCTTAAAGCCAGTGCTACGTTTTCAGGAGCTTTGCTATGGCATACTGTTTATCCATGGCCTCAGCGTCCAGCAGGATTAGTGAAAACAGGATTTGAAGAGTTAGCAAAACGCTGGTTACCTATACTCAATCATTATGATGACTGTGGTGTAGATCTGTGTTATGAGATACATCCCGGTGAAGATCTTCATGATGGTCATACATATGAATTATTTCTCAAGCACACCAAGAATCATAAAAGAGCCAACTTGTTGTACGACCCATCTCACTATGTCTTACAACAATTAGACTATCTACAATTCATAGATTTTTATCACGAGCGGATAAAGATGTTTCATGTGAAAGATGCAGAGTTCAACCCTACAGGAAAATCTGGCGTCTATGGAGGATATCAAGATTGGATCAATCGTGCTGGTAGATTTAGATCGTTGGGTGATGGTCATATTGATTTTGCTGCGATCTTTAGTAAGCTATCGCGATATGGATTTGATGGTTGGGCTGTATTAGAATGGGAGTGTTGCATCAAATCCCCAAAACAAGGAGCTGAAGAAGGTGCACCATTCATCTCAGATCACATCATAGATGTGACTAAAAAATCCTTTGATGATTTTGCTGGTGGTGCAGGAAGCGAGAAGGTCAATAGAAAGATATTGGGTTTATAATATCTGTTTGAACATGATCTATCTTTACTTTTAGATGATTGATGTAAGCATTCTGAATAGAGGGATATGCTATGTCATAGACGTTTAATAATCAATATAGTACATATCTAATTCTCCCTTGCCTTTAGTTTCTATCTTTCCTCTGTACCTTCCGGGAAATTCATCTTTTACGAACGCATATGATTCAGCAGAAAGGTTTATTTCATTCATCTTACACGTACTTTCCAATCTGCTGGCGACATTAACAGAATCGCCCCATATATCAAAAGCGAACTTCTTCTTTCCCACGATACCTGATACGACAGGGCCAGAATGAATACCTATTCTAGCATTCCATTTAATTGTATGATCCTTGTTTCTTTCTAATAGGTAGCGTTGCATTTCTATTGCTGACAGAACAGCATTTTTAGCATGATTAGTGTCATCACTAAATAATCCTGAAACAGCCATATATGCATCTCCGATGGTTTTTATCTTCTCTACGTTATGTCTAACTACGATATCATCAAAATGACCAAATAAGTCATTCAACTCTAAGACTAAGTCGTCAGCAGAAATTTTCTCCGCAGTAGAAGTAAATTCCTGAAAATCTGTGAATATGATAGACACTGAAGGGTGATGTTTAGGCTTTGACTTGCCAGTGTACTTTAATTCTTCTACCGATGCTTGCGGCAGAATATTTAAGAGCAATTCTTCAGACTTTTGTCTTTCTTTTTCTATTACGTCTTTTTGAGAAGATATTTCCATTGTTCTCAACTGAACATTTCTTTCAAGTTCATCGGTATAATTCAATTGAAACTCTTCTTTTTCCTTCAGATGTGTTATAATTTCATTCTGCTGTTTTTCATTTTCTGATTTCAAAACATTGATTTTATTGGCAAGAGCCAATGAAAAGAACAACAGTTCCAAGGCATACCCTGTGGGAAGCGAATAATTCATAGTAAAGTTGGTTCTTGGTAATACACCAGATAAGGTCAGTACCAATACAATGATTCCAAGTACGGAAAAAACATATGCCACAAGATAGTACCATGCCGATGGTATCTTTTTCTTAATACTAAGGATGCCTATTGTAATAAATGAAACAGTCAACACAAGTGTCAAAATATAGGCCAGAGGTCCAAAAACTTCAAAATTAATATTTACTCCTATACTTAAAACGATTATGACTCCGATATATACTTTTAAGAATTTGTGCCAACGAGGTAAGTTGTTCTTTGTATTTAGAAAGTACATCGTAAATAGAATCATAAAAATACCAGACAAGCCAGAAATTATAGATTCTATCGTGCCTCGAAAAAGATGTATACCTTCAATATTCTTAAACAAAGATGTTGTATACCCAGCTGTAGCATTAATCGTATACAAGAGTGTCATAATTTGTAAAAGATAGAACAAGTAATCCTTATCTCGAGTAGTGAAAAATAGAAATAGATTATAAAGGAAGAGTATAAGGAAGATCCCATTAAAGACACCCATAATCAACTCATCTCTATGATTAAGGGCATCTTGTTGATCTTTAATTCTAATATTATAAAATACTCCCGAAGGCATTAACCAATGATCTGCTCCACCATGAAAACTCAGCGCGATTTTTTTCGATTCGCCACTCTTTAATGATAATAGGATGTGATTGTTGTTCGCAAATGAATAGTCTCGCTCTTTATATGCTACTGAAAAACCAGTAGTTTTCATAGTATAATCTTCGAATGAATTAGTACTCTCATAAAAGTCAACTTTTGACCATCCTCTAAAAGAAAATATCCAATCATTGTCAACTGAGTCTACATTTACTACCTCCAATATCTTCCAATATTGACCTCCTAAGGGGTTGAAAGAAGCGTTTAAGTCATCAGATTTTTTGAATAATCCATCCTGATAAATTTCATATATATCAGAAAGTGTTTTGCCATCCTCTTTTTGAATATAGAAATCCTCAGATTCATTAACTATGACTGGTGATTTAACTGAAAGATTAATAACATCCGAACCATTGAGAATAGGAAGAAATGAAAGGATAAGGGTAAAAATCTGAATGATGGTGTGGTAACTCTGCATGCAGGTGATAATGACGATAAAGATAATAATTCATAGAGATTCACAAGACTATTGTGTATAAACCATTGTAAACACTATATTTAGCAGCTTAATTGAACAATTATATTTTTACTGCAATACTAAATATTCTTTTAGATGAAAACACTGGGCGCACTACTTCCAAAAAAACAAGCAAAATTATTGACTCCGAAGGTTCGACGAATGTCTAGATCCAAACTTGAGAAAGAAATCGCAAGTCATCCAAAATCCGACCTTTCCTATAAAGATTTAGCTGGACTTAAAAAATTAGCTGTTAATCGAATTAACAACGGACTTTCGATGTATACATGGGACAAGCATAACTTCCATCCGGGAGACGATGAACAAGAACCGTCTACCTGCATAACGATATAGATGTCTTAACTTATCTAATACTTTTAATCTTACGATAGCGTAAAAGTATTCAATAGTCATATCATCACTGTAAAAACATCTCAGGTGACTCATATTGATAAAGGCAAAGTTCTAACAGCTTACCCTTTTCAAGTATTGGAGTACGGCTCTGAAATCGTCCTGAAAAGAGGAACTTTACAGTTACTCATCAAAGGAGAGTCTGCACTCAACTCTGTTCTACATATTCTGATTTCTACTTCTGGTAAAAAATCATCTCGTAGACATATTCTTGATCAGTTTCCAGTTTTTAGGCAAGAAGAGATTAGTAGTCTTTTAGATGAAATGATATCGAAAAGATTCTTGATCGAAGTGAATATTGATGACGAAGTAGATCTACTTAGTGAAAATCGCGCTGATGTTTTTCATTGGCAACTTGGAGAAGAGTCAAAACATATTGATAAATCTAAAGAAAGTACTAAGATTAACATCATTGGTATCAATGAGTTGTCAATAGACATCTATAAGAGACTAAAGGATTATGGGTATAAAAATATCACTGCTATTGATCTGCCTATGCTTGGGTTCATTGATTCTATGTCTAGTAATCCTAATATTGAGACAAAAAATTATGATCATTGGCTAGATCAATTAGATAATGATCGACCTTCAATTATAGTAGGCTGTTCTGAAATATCAGGACAACTAGGTCTGATAGGTATTAATCAGTTGTGCGTAGAAAAAAACATTCCTTTTTATCCAATTGTAATACAAGAGCTAAAAGCTCAATTGGGTCCTTTGGTTATACCACATCGATCAGCATGTCTTCAATGTCTTCGTTCACGTCAAAATGCTCATATACAAGATGTACCCTTAGAAAGATTTCATGAAGCGTTCTTGCAGGAAGGACAGGATGTTCTCCCAAGATTTGAAACCCTCATTAAATTGGCAGTTGAGATGTCTGTTTTTCAAATACTAAAATTTCTATCCTTTGAAAATTCAATTTATCATCCTTCACTGCTTGCTATAGATCCTTTAAACGGATCAATGGAACAAAAAAAGGTGCTCAAAATCCCGCGGTGTCCTATTTGTAGTTCTCTTACAAAAAATTCATACGTCAGATCAGACATTCCAGTAGTATAGGCTAGTTTATGAATATCATATCAAATTGAAACCTCCATACAAATTAGAATATCAAAAGCTCGTCGATTGTCTTCCAGCCTTAGTTGACTCCAATACTGGAATAATAAAATCAATATTCCAACTTCCAAGACAGGCAGATTCGCCCAACATTTTTTACTATAAAGCAATAGTATCTAATACAAACATTTTTAATAGTATTGACAATATAGGGACTACAGCTGGCACATCACTTAACAAAGAAAGAGCTCTAGCGAAGGCTATAGGAGAGGCTGTTGAAAGATATTGTGCTGGGTCATATTCATACGATTTATTTGAACTCTGCACTTACGAGAATCTAAATCAATTAGGACTATCCCCTTCTTCATGTCAATTATTTTTAAATAGTCAATTAGAAGAAGAGGGCTTTCCGCTTGACGAGTTCACCAAAGACACAATGCTAAATTGGTATCCAGCCAAAAACATGATCACTAATCAAGATACTTTGGTGCCCGCATCATTAGTGTATTGCCCATATGAGACACAATCGACTGTAGGCGAATCTTCAATAGTCGAAACGATATCCACAGGACTAGCTGCACATATAAGCTATGAAGATGCAGCACTTAATGGATTGTTAGAAGTTATAGAAAGACATAACTTCATGATGTTTTGGCTCACTCGTCAAGGTCATATCAGAATTGAAAAAGAATCGCTCAATTCTGAACAAAAAATCCTCATTGTAGAATTTGAAAGATTTGGATATTCTGTAGAAGTCTATTTCATTGCTGGGAAAGACGAAATACCTACAGTTTTAGCTGTTATGAAAGGCACAAGAAAATATAATGTCCCGTTGACAGTTGCTGCTGCCTCACATCTCAATACGAGTGATGCATTAACTAAGTGCTTAGAAGAATTAGCACTTATGGAAAGATATAGCAAACGAAAAATGTTGGCACCATCATCTCTATCTCATAAAACCGAACCAGATAAAATTAAAACATTGACTGATCATGTTATGACATGGTTGAATCCCGCTATATTAGAACAAGTCGACTTTCTAGATACTGCGATTGATTCCATAAAGTTATCTGGGCTTCCAAAATACGAGCAACGCAACTCTTCAGATAATCTAGAATTTGTCCTAAATCAAATTAGCAAAACTGGCTATCAAGTTCTTATGTCTGAGATTACAACATCTGACATAAAACAGCTAGGATTGCGAGTTGTACGTGCTATAATACCTGGATATATTCCACTGAACAAAGCATACAACTGTAGGCCTTACGGCTCACCTTCTTTAGTTAATTATTATGAAAAATTAGGCGTAGCAAAAGAAGATATATACGATCACGTAAATAAGACTCCACATCCATTTGCATAACTTAGTTCACATGAATAACAATACAACATGGGATGGCATATTAAATCAAGAGCACCTTCTACATGAAGTTTATCATGAAAATTCAAAATCATACGATCATGTGATTGACGATGATTTCGAAGGTCTCAGTCAACTGTCAAGTAAAAAACAAATCTCACTCCCGCTACCTTATATCAAATCATATGACACAGTCCATTTTGATTCAATGACCAATAAGGCTTTAGGAAATAATCAATCTGATATCCTAATTGCTTCTTTTTCTAAACTTTTAATTCAATCATTTGGTATAGATATAAATAATGAGAGCGATATATCAAAAAGACCTTATCTATCAGCCAATAATATGTAT
>CAZRXJ010000042.1:0-9625 GCA_964604025.1 uncultured Saprospiraceae bacterium
ATTGTCTCGTAAGTTTAATGCTTGGCCAGGACCTTGCACACCATAACCAATAATTGCGATGGTTTCATCTTTTAATATTTCTCTTGCTTTTTCAAGAGGAAATTCTTCCCTCATGATTACATTTTCTTCTGTTCCTCCAAAATTTAACTTTGCCATGATTACGATTAGTTATTCTAAATTATAATTGCGTTTTTAATTTCTAATGTTCCGCAGTAGACTCTTCTACTGATTTTAAATATTTGTTGAGTCGTTCCATAGGTTTGACTACTGCGATCCTACCAGATCTTACAAATTCGTATATTCCAATCTTTCTAAATTCGGCTAAGAGCGCCTCTGTCTCTTCTTTATGACCGGTCTTCTCTACAACTACATACTCTGACTCTATACTTAGTATCCTTGCATTGTGCTTTCTAATTAAGCTCTCTACATTATCTGAGTTATACATAGCTTCGGATGGCACTTTGTACAACGCAATCTCTTGATGTACAATCTCATCATCCCTATAATAAAAAGCCTTGAGTACATCTACTTGTTTGTCGATCTGTGCTACAACTTTCCGTACCACCTCTTCTGATATCTCAAGTACAATTGTAAATCTATGAATGCCTTCGATTGAAGATTGAGAAACTGTAAGTGTCTCAATATTAATCTTACGTCTTGTTATTAGCCCAACGATACGAGCCAATAGCCCTGATCTGTTTTCACTAAATACCGTTAATGTAAAAGTCTCATTCATCTTATTACTCTAAAACAATTTCATCGACTGCCTTCCCGGAAGCGATCATTGGAAATACATTTTCTTCTTTCTGCACCATAACATGAAGTAAGTATGGGCCATCAAAAGCTAACATTTTGGCTATAGCCTCATCTATCTCTGAGGCATCAGTAACTTTACGACCTGTAACACCAAAGCCTTCTCCTATTTTTATAAAATCAGGATTAGTTAACTCTACCGAACTATATCTTCTTTCAAAAAACAGTTCTTGCCATTGGCGAACCATTCCTAGATGTTCATTGTCCAACAACAAAATCTTCACAGCGACATTATGTTGACTACAGACACCCATCTCTTGCAAGGTCATCTGAAATCCGCCATCACCTACAATTGCAATTACTTCTAATTCTGGTTTTGCAAATTTTGCACCTATCGCTGCAGGTAATCCATAACCCATAGTTCCTGCACCACCAGAGGAGACCCATAGATCTCGGCCGAGGTATTCATAGTATCGCGCCGCTGCCATCTGATGCTGACCTACATCCGTCGCTATGATAGCTTGACCATTGGTCTGTCGAGACACTTCACGTATCACACGGCCCATTGTTAGATTCCCCTTTTTATTTTGCTTTAAGTCTCGCTTTATAACTTTGGTGTATTCTTTCTTTGCACATAATGCAAATTCTTTCATCCACTTTGGATATCTCTTCTTTTTTACTAAAGGCAAGAGTTTTTCCAAAGCATCTTTTGCATCAGCGTGAAAAGCCAAGTCAACTTTTACATTTTTATTGAACTCTGACTGATCTATATCGATGTGTATCTTTTTAGCTTGCTTTGCATATGCATCTAATCGCCCCGTAACACGATCATCAAATCTCATCCCAATAGCTATCAAGAGATCGCACTCGTTAGTCTTCATGTTAGGGCCATAGTTACCATGCATCCCCAGCATACCAACATAGTTATTATGATCGGTAGGTATTGTAGACAATCCATGAATCGTACATCCAACGGGTATACCTGTCTTCTCTACAAATTCCAAAAAGACATCCTGTCCTTGGGCAATATGAATGCCATGGCCAGCCAATATAAATGGCTTCTTGGACTTTCTAATCATCGCCACAGCTTCATCCAAATCAGACTTCTTGACTTTTGGTCTCGGGTGATAAGATCTGATCTTTGACCTTGGTTTGTTTTTATAACTACAGATTCCAACTTGGGCATCTTTTGTAATATCGATGAGTACAGGGCCAGGACGCCCTGAGTTAGCAACATAGAATGCCTTTGCAAATACCTCAGCTATCTCATCTGCTTTGGTAATTTGATAATTCCATTTTGTAATTGAAGTCGTACATCCTATGACATCTATCTCTTGAAAAGCATCACTTCCTAGCAGATGACTAAATACTTGTCCCGTGATACACACTAATGGAGTACTATCCATCAGTGCATCTCCAAGTCCTGTAAAAAGATTGGTCGCACCAGGGCCACTCGTGGCAATAGCAACACCGGTCTTACGAGTTACTCTTGCAAATCCTTGAGCAGCATGAATGGCACCTTGTTCGTGACGAGTGAGTATATGTTTTAATCGATCCTGGTAATCATAAAGTGCATCATATACGGGCATAATGGCTCCTCCTGGATAGCCAAACATGATATCAACATCATGAGCTATCAATGACTCCAAAACCGCTTGTGCTCCTGTCATCCTTCTTGCCCTAGCAACCTTCTTAGTTTTCGCCCTTACAATTCTCTTTGTAGGCCTTGCTTTGGTTTTGCCCATTAATTGTTCATTTATCTTTAACTTAATACAATTCGTCTGTGACACATCCCTCACTCGCAGAAGAAACTGTATATCTATATTTTCTCAATATCCCACTAACAGGCCGATCAGGTTTTTGCCATAAGGACATTCTCGCAGATATCTCATCTTCTGGTATATCTAAAACCAAACTATCAGTCTCTGCATCTATCGTTATGTCATCTCCATCTTGCACTATTGCCAAGTTACCCCCTTCATAAGCTTCTGGTGTTATATGGCCCACTACAAATCCATGCGTTCCTCCAGAAAATCTTCCATCGGTAATCAACGCAACTTCCTTGCCCAGACCCGCGCCCATGATCAGCGAAGTTGGTTTGAGCATTTCAGGCATACCTGGGCCACCCTTAGGACCGCAGTATCTGATTACTAATACTTCACCACTTTTTATCTCTTGATTTATTATCGCAGTATTACACTCACCTTCGCTATTAAATACTCTTGCCTTTCCAGAAAATTTTAGCCCCTCTTTACCTGTTATTTTTGCAACCGAACCTTCGCTTGCCAAGTTGCCATAAAGTATTCTAAGATGTCCAGAGGATTTGATCGGATTACTTACGGCATGCACTACATCTTGATTATCCTTTAAGGGCGCAGCATCAGCAAGGTTCTCTTTAATAGTCTTTCCTGTGACCGTCATACAATCACCATGAAGCAATCCTTCTGCTAACATCATCTTCATCACACCAGGGACGCCACCAACCATATGGAGATCCTCCATCACATATTGTCCACTCGGTTTCAAGTCGGCTAGGAAAGGCGTAGCATCACTGATCCTATGAAAATCATCAATAGTCAGTGCGACATTGGCAGCTTTCGCCATAGCTATGAGGTGCATTACTGCATTAGTAGAACCTCCCAACACTGTGATTAGTCTTATTGCATTTTCAAAAGACTTCTTTGTCATGATATCCCTTGGCTTGATATCATTTTCTAAAAGATATTTTATAGCTTTTCCTATGCGCGCGCATTCATCTTCTTTCTCACTACTAACCGCAGGATTAGACGCATTATGAGGTAAGCACATACCCAGTGCTTCTATAGCTGATGCCATTGTATTAGCAGTATACATTCCGCCACAAGCACCAGCAGCAGGGCATGCTTTTCTTTTTATAGCTTTGAACTCTGCATCATCAATCTGACCATTTACTTTTTGACCAAGGGCTTCAAAGGCTGAGACGATGTCTAATTTTTTGCCATTGTGATATCCCGGTTTTATAGTCCCGCCGTATACGAGTATTCCAGGACGATTAAGTCTAGCCAATGCCATCATCGCTCCAGGCATATTTTTGTCACATCCTACCACTGCTACTACTCCATCATACCACTGTGCGGAGGCAACTGTTTCAATCGAATCTGCAATGATATCACGTGAAGGTAGCGAGTACTTCATCCCTTCAGTACCCATAGATATACCATCACTCACTCCGATTGTGTGAAATATCAGGCCAATGAGGTCTTGTTCATTCACTCCGGCTTTGATTAGTGATGCTAGTCCATTAAGATGCATATTACAAGGATTGCCTTCCCATCCCGTACTGACGATTCCAACTTGAGGTTTTTTTAGATCCTCTTCATCTAATCCTATAGCATGAAGCATAGCTTGTGCAGCTGGTTGCGACTCATTCTGGGTGACGTTTTTGCTGTACTTATTTAACATGCTTTATATCTTCAAAAAAACAAAAGAGCCATTCGATATCGAATGGCTCTTACATATATTATAATCAATACCACTCAATTATTATCAGATGACGAGTATCACGACGCTAATAATAATTGATATGATAATTAAAGAATTCATACTTATACATCAAAGATGAACTAAATTCTGAAACACTCAAAATTTTAATTGTTGAATTATTCATTTTAGATGATACTGTAACTACCTTCTTGAACACTCTTGATGTTAATCTCGTCACCAGATATAATAGCTTGAACAATGTCTCCAAATTGGGAACAGCTATAACTTACTTCAGGATTAAGATCTGGAGTCATGATACTCTTGTCCATACACTCGTCTATAGCATCATAGATGTCTTTCGCCTCTTGATACAATTCTAAATGATCGAACATCATAGCAACTGACAATATCATTGCTGTAGGGTTAGCTATATCTTTGCCTGCTCCTTCCGGAAATGATCCATGTACTGGTTCAAACAAACAGCGCTTATTTCCTATAGATGCCGATGGCAACAAACCAAGAGATCCACCGATCACACTGGCTTCATCGGAAAGTATATCTCCAAACAAATTTGCTGTAAGCATTACATCAAATCTGGTAGGGTTTAATATTAATTGCATGGCTGCATTGTCGACATACAAATATGACAATGTCACATCAGGATAATCTTTGGCAACCCTATCTACTGTCTCTCTCCAAAATCTAGAAGATTCTAAAACATTAGCCTTATCAACCAAGCAAAGCTCTCGACGCCTGTTCATTGCAGTTTTAAAAGCAGCATGAGCGATACGTTCTATCTCATAATCATGATAAGTCATAGTATCATATGCCATTGTGTTGGTATCATTACGATCATTATCTCCAAAGTATATACCGCCTGTCAATTCTCTAAAGATTACAAAGTCTGCACCTTGGATTCTTTCATTTTTTATGGGCGATAGACCTACTAACTTGTCATAAGCTTTTATAGGCCTTATATTAGCATACAGTCCAAGTGCTTTTCTAAGTCCAAGTAGTCCTTGCTCTGGTCTTACTTTCAATGTTGGGTCTGCGTATTTAGGGGTTCCTATCGCTCCTAACAACACAGCATCAGCATCAAGTGCTATCTCTAGAGTTTCTTCGGGCAATGGATTACCAGTCTTATCAATAGCACACCCTCCAATCATTGATTTTTTCAAGTGGAAAGTATGACCATATTTATCTTCTATTGCTTTTAATACTTTGACACCTTGTGCCATTACTTCAGGGCCAATGCCATCGCCAGCTAATACTGCAATCTTTTTTGTAACTCCCATTATTTTAAAATATCACTTGTTGTTTTTCGAATTGCTCAACCTCATTTTCTAATGAAAGTAAAAAATCAAGATCGTCATAACCATTGAGCATGCACATCTTTTTATACTTATCAATTTCAAATTGAAACGATTGTGTCGTTCCTATTATTTTAAAAGTTTGTGAAGGAAGATCTACTTCAAATTGAACATTTGGGTCCTGCTCTATAGATTTAAATATCGCATCCATCTCTTCAGATTTGAGCTGAACTGGCAAAAGTCCATTATTCAATGAATTGCCTTTGAATATATCTGCAAAAAAACTAGACACTACAACTCTAATACCAAAATCATATATGGCCCATGCTGCATGCTCTCGACTTGAACCACACCCAAAATTCTGACCAGCTACGAGTATGCTTCCTTTATAATTAGAATTGTTAAGTATAAAATCTTGGATCGGCTGATTCCCTTCAGTATATCTCCAATCTCTAAATAAATTGTCCCCAAATCCTTCTCTAGTAGTTGCTTTTAAAAACCTAGCTGGGATAATCTGATCGGTATCTATATGCTCTATCGGTAATGGAATGCCAGTCGATATTACTTTTTCAAATTTCTCCATAACTATAATTCGCTTCTTACATCTACAATCTTCCCATTGATAGCTGCTGCTGCAGCCATAAGCGGACTTGCCAATATTGTTCTCGCTCCGGGTCCTTGTCTACCTTCAAAGTTGCGATTGGATGTACTGACACAATATTCTCCGGCAGGGATCTTATCTTCATTCATTCCCAAACAAGCAGAACATCCAGGTTCTCTAAGTTGAAAACCCGCATCAGCAAATACTCTATCCAATCCTTCTTCCTTAGCCTGCTTTTCTACCTGCTTAGAACCAGGTATAATCATGACTTCCACATTGTCTGACTTACGCTTTCCTTTTACAAAATCGGCAATTAGCCTCAAGTCTTCTATTCTTCCATTCGTACAACTACCGATGAATACATGTTGTATCTCCTTGCCTATTAATGACTCCCCATTATTAAGTCCCATATAAGTCAGTGGTTTGGCATCAGCACTCTCTGGTATATGATCTGTCACTTTCATACCCATGCCAGGGTTAGTGCCATAAGTCAACATGGGTTCTATATCACTTGCATCAAAATGATACTCGGTATCAAACTTTGCATCTTCATCGGTGTATAGTGTGGGCCAGAATTTCTGGGCATCTCTAAGAGTTACTGGATCACCTGACCACTTAGATGTAACATAGTCGATAGTCGTTTCATCCGGTGCTATTAGTCCTCCACGCGCTCCCATCTCAATGCTCATGTTGCATACGGTCATACGTGCCTCCATGGACAAGTTTTTTATAGCGCTTCCTGCATATTCTACAAAATGACCAGTTGCTCCTCCGGTTCCTAACTTAGATATAATGTATAGGATGATATCTTTTGAAAAAACACCATTTTGCAAATCACCATCAATGGTGATACGCATATTCTTTGGTTTCTTCAACACAAGACATTGAGAAGCTAAGACCTGTTCTACTTGCGAAGTACCTATACCAAAAGCTATAGCACCAAAAGCTCCATGTGTACTTGTATGGCTATCCCCACAGACGATAGTCATACCTGGTTTTGTATATCCTAATTCTGGGCCAATCACATGAACTATGCCTTGATATTGGTGCCCAAGTCCATATAATTGAACACCAAACTCTTCGCAATTATCAGTAAGTTTCTTGACTTGCTTTCTACTCAGTGGTTCTTGGATAGGTAAGTGCTGATTCCAAGTAGGGACGTTGTGATCGGCAGTAGCAAGATTTTTATTAAGTCTAAAAACCTGCCGTCCTCTTTTTCTAAGTCCATCAAATGCTTGTGGACTTGTTACCTCATGAAGAAACTGCTGATCTATATAGATCACTTCAGCACCTTCTACTTCATGTACTTTGTGGGCCTCCCAGATCTTATCTACTAATGTCTTTCCCATTTATATTTAAAAAAAATATGTAAAAATGCCTGTAAAAATATTTTACAGGCCTAAACTAATAATTTCTATTTATTGACTTTGCTATGCTACAGCAACGCCAATATTTTTCCAAATAACTTTTAAGTCTTCGTCTTCTACTGACTTCTTGACATCTGCTATTTCTAAAAAGATTCTATACGCCACATCTAACTCTCTCTTGGTAAGATTTATACCTAACTCTTTGAATCTATAAGCCAGTGCTGCCCGCCCAGATCTCGCTGTTAGAACAATCAATGACTTATCTACTCCCACCTCGCGAGGATCTATTATCTCATACGTATCTCTTGCTTTAATCACGCCATCCTGATGGATGCCAGAAGAATGTGCGAATGCATTTTCTCCGACAATTGCTTTGTTGGCTTGTACACTCATACCCATCTCCATCGAAACTTCACGACTTATAGGATTGAGTAATTTAGAATTGATTCTAGTTTCAAATTGATGTCCTAAACGATGTTTTATAATCATTGCCACCTCTTCAAGAGAACAATTACCAGCACGTTCGCCGATGCCATTCATGGTACATTCTATCTGCGTGGCACCGTTTTGTACACCGGCTATTGAGTTGGCAGTAGCGAGACCAAGGTCGTTATGGCAATGCACTGATATGGTGAGGTTTTCTATTCCTCTTACATGTTCGGTAAGATACTTGATCTTCGCTCCAAATTCTTCTGGCAAACAATAGCCAGTTGTATCTGGTATATTGAGCACTGTAGCACCAGCATCAACTACCGCTTGAATCACTTGGGCCAGATATACATTATCAGTTCTTCCTGCGTCTTCTGCGTAGAACTCTACATCTTCAACAAAGGTCTTGGCATACTTAACCGCACCAGCCGCTCTTTCGATTACTTTTGCTCTAGATGTTCTTAGCTTATCAAAGATGTGAGAATCCGATGTTCCAAGACCGGTGTGTATTCTAGGTCTTCTTGCTGTGACAAGTGCTTCACCAGCCACTTTGATATCTTCTTTCACAGCTCTTGACAGGCCACATACTGTTGCATTCTTAATTAACTTTCCTATTTCTTGTACAGCTATAAAGTCACCTGGACTGCTGATTGGAAAACCAGCTTCGATAACATCTACCCCTAGTTCTTCCAGTCGCTTAGCAAGTCTTAATTTCTGATCTTTATCTAATTTACATCCAGGAACTTGCTCGCCATCTCTTAGCGTAGTGTCAAATATCTGTATCTGTTTCATACCTTACTTCTTCTGCTTCTATCTAATTGTCTTATAAAGATATTTATCGCACCTTCATCTAACGAATCAAAAATTAATTCTCCTACGATTCCTGAGGAGTACATTTTTTAGATAATTTGTTGATTATCTGATATTTACATAAGTAATAAATACAATGCCTAGAAGGCCGACAGACAATCTTATGAATCTCATCTTAAGGATGAGTCCATCCGAAAAGAGACTTTTTAGGCTTCAGGCTACCAAAAAAGGAGTAAAGAATGAATTGTTATTTTTAAGTCTATTCGATTTTCTTGAAAAAAATAAAAAGTACGATGAGGTTAAGATATTAACCAAACTTCCTACTATTAAGAAAGAACAGCTTTCTAATCTAAAGTCTAATCTCTACAAACAGTTACTGTCAAGCCTTCGGCATCAGAAGAGATCGAGCTATACAAGCATAGCGATACGAGAGCAGATAGATTATGCTTTAATCCTTCAAAGCAAAGGTTTATATAATGGTGCTTTGGATGTATTGGACAAAGCAAAAAAGATGGCTATTGATTCTGAGCGCAGTCTCTCTATGTTAGCAGCACTTGAAATAGAAAAACTTATCGAAGGATTGTATATAACAGGAAGTATGTATCCTAAGGCTAAGATTCTAAAAGATCAGACCAATGAGGCCCTAAAAAACGTATCTGTCAATCATAAACTTTCTAATTTATCCTTATCTCTTTATGGTCTCTATCTTCAATATGGTTATGTCAAAGATGACCGAGATTTTGATTTTATCACCGACTACTTTAAAAACAACCTACCCGATGTAAAAGTCGAAAGTCTAGATTTTTATGGTAAAATATATCTGTATCAATCTTATGTCTGGTACTATAATATGATCCAAGATTTTGCCAACAACAATAGATATGCCCAACGAT
>CAZRXJ010000043.1:0-6738 GCA_964604025.1 uncultured Saprospiraceae bacterium
TTATAAAAAATCATTATACATAAGTGGCACAAAATGTGCTGTTTGTTTGTCAAAGCATCTTAATAAGATAGGATTTTGACAAAAAAAGTTAATTATAAACCTTTTTATTTTGTAGTCATCCTGACTATTTGCAACATTTTGGCTATATCAGCGCAATGCCCAAGAAATATTTGGGATACCTCCAATCAAGGCATGGGATATATTGATGCCAGGGGAAACAAAGCGGTCTTTGGAAACTTTACCAATAACAATCGAGGCCAATATGTTAATGATGGCCACTTGTATTTTTTTGGCAATATCACTAACGATGGCTTCGTAGGAGACGGTCAAGGATTTGAATATATAAAGACGTGTGATGGGTCGACTACTTTAATCTCTGGTGCAGGATTTACTGAGTTCAACGTTATAGATGTTAACAACCCAGGAGATGTTGTCTTGGAGAAAGATATAAGAATCATGGACAACCTCATTTTTACTAATGGGATTATTCACACAGATCGTAATGTTTTTAGAGAAAGAGTGTTTTTTGTAGATGGAGCAGACTATACCGGAGCTTCAGATGAGAGACATGTCAATGGTGCAGTGTCAAGACAAGGAGAAGGTCCGTTTATATATCCTCTTGGAGATGGAGATCATCTATCACGTCTATCAGCAATTGGGGATCAACCATTTGATATATTTCTTGCAGCATATTATTCTACTCTTTTATCAGAAGAACAATATACTGCAGACGGCTTATTTCCTGTGGCTCTTCATGATCTCGATCTTTCGAAGGTTCAATCTAAGGAGTTTTGGACTTTAACGGGAGGTCAATCTACAACCGTAACTTTGTTTTGGTCAGAGTTTAGTGAGATATATGAACTCGTAGATGATGTCAACGATCTGGTCATTGTAGGCTGGGATAGTGAAAAATGGGTTAACCTTGGTAATACGGAAACAATAGAAATCGGAAATACTGGTACCGTAACAAGCGAGAGCATCATGCCAGACAGATATGAAGCATTCACTTTTGGTGTGCTAGACTCAGATGCCGATGGATATGTCGACAGCAAAGATGTTGCTCCTTTTGACCCTTGCTTGCCAGATGCCTCAGCACCTGCATGTATGAACAACACTTGTATAGATGTAAGATTAAGTGTCTTCTTAGAAGGACCTCTTCAATCAGGAAGAATAGGAGAGTATAATGATGAGATGAGAACTCGCCTGAATAGATTTGGTTATTTGCCAGGCCAAAGACCAACAACGCTATTGGGTGTAACTACTCCAGGTGGCCAACCATATAATATTGAACCTTGGAGATACAATGGTCGAGAAGGATCAGAATTTAATGCATTTGCTCAAGGGGGCAGTGAGATATACCCACCAGATGCTGTTGACTGGGTTCTTGTGAGTATAAGAACCAACACTGATTTCATCTCTACGGTCTGTCGAAAAGCAGGTTTATTAATGTCAGATGGAACCATAGAAATGACAGAAGCTTTTGATTGTTGTGAGCTAAATGAAGATGCATATTATGTGGTTATAGAACACCGCAATCATCTACCAGTGATGACACCTAGTCCCGTTATGATCGAGGGGGGAACGATATCATTTGACTTTAGAGTTAACCAATCATTTACTAGATTATTTGGCGATGGCCAAAAGGAAGTAAATCCAGGAATCTTTGCTATGTATGCAGGTAATGGAGACCAAATCCTTGCAGGAGCATCTATAAAAGATATTAATGCTAACGATCTATCATTATGGACAAGGGAGAATGGAGATCATTCAGGTTATTATTTTCAAGATTATGACCTAAATGGTGATGTAAACGTACACGATAAAGCCATATGGTTGACAAATAATGGGGTTTTCACGGATGTGGAGCTATAAAACAGGTAGTATTGTTGTCTAAAGTTGCAGATTAAATGCTTCTTTTTTGGGTTAAAAAGTATTAAAAAGTCTTTTTAACCGTTTTACACTTATGAATTCGGCCATTCTTATAAATGTCCTAAGATGAAAGAAATCCTTAGCTCAACACGACAAAGCGCTAAAGTTTTAATGAGCGTATTTATGCTCACTTTTGGATCTTTACTTTATGGTTCTTCAGATTCAGAATATATCACAACTATTATTCTTATCAACAGACAAGCAGAACTGGTCGATGTCAACCAAGATGGTGAAGTCCTAAAAAGACACATGGCCATCCCGGATTATTTTTCTTCTGGACGCAGCCACAAAAAAAGCCTTAGAAGTAGTCTTCAAAAGATGAAAGACTATGGTGCAATAAACCATACTTTGCCTGGGAGTAGTAACCTTTGTAGTAACATCCTTCAATCATATATTTTATCTGTAAGTCAGAGCAAACCATTACTGTGTAATTGGTCATCAAAACACAACAATGATTTTCTCAATAATCTCCAAGATGATGTAAAATCGAACAAATCTTCTTGGAATGATAATGTGTCCTCCATCTTCAAAATAAAACAAGAGAAAGAGTTCTTGATCTATAGAGAGTTTGATCAAAAAAGATCTTTTGCTGATGTATTCTATCCACAAGTTATCGCCGTAACGTCTATCTACAAGCAGCATAACATAGAGTCGAAGCGTTTTTATTCAGGTGTCTTAACAGATACTTGATGAAACCTCTAAGGCTCGAATCGTATGAAAAAACTATTTCCTAATCAGAAATAAATAGCCTTAGAGGTTTTTCTATTCTCCCACCACTTTCTTCTAATTATATTTAATCCCTTTTGTTAACAAAGGGTTTGATATATATGACTAAGTTAAACTTCAGCTTAGAAAAGAGTTACATTGAATGTGTTATTAATATTAGTGAAGGCCGAGATATTTCCAGGCTGGACCAGATAGTATCAATTATCCACAGCTCAGATGATACAATATTGCTCCATAAGGACATTGGATATGATGCTAACCGAACGGTATTAACAATTCTTGGAGAGGTAGAAAGTGTTTTATCATCGATCGAGAAACTAATCGAATACGCTCTTCTCACTTTTGATATAAAAAAGCATGAGGGCTCACACCCAAGGGTCGGAATACTTGATGTGATACCATTTATCCCAGTTAAGAATATCACGAAGTCTCAATTAATAGAACGAATAAGTGAGTATTGTGCCCGAATCGGTAAAAACTATAGGCTACCAATTCTTTATTATGGAGCGCTAAGTCACAAAGCAAAGCAAAAAACACTACACCAGTTGCGAAAAAAAAGTTTAGAAAAGACACTCGGGTTAAATGTAATTTCTGATTGTGGTCCTCAAGCTCCTCATCCCAAGTTAGGAGCCTCATGTGTAACTGTCAGAGACTTTATGGTTGCTTATAATATTAATCTACATACATCAGATCTGACACTGTCAAAACAGCTTGCAAAAAGACTGTTATACATCAGAAAAAACAATGGTAACAAAACAGAACTGGACATATCAAGTGTTAAGTTTTTAGCTTGGTATATTCCAGCCTATAATTGTTGTCAAATCTCAACCAACATCTATGATATAAGCGCTGTAAGTATGTATGAGTTATATGTATTTGTCAGGGCAGAAGCCCACAAAATCGGTCTTAATGTCAACGGTTCTGAGCTTATAGGAATGGCCCCATTACGAGCTATTACGAAAGAAGAAAGTGAGGTAAATAACGCACTACAGACAATTAGACTTGACAGTGTTAGGCCATTTAATAAAGACTTGCAAATACTAGATTCCTTTCTTAAATAAATGGTCAAGAGAATCTCATTTTATGGGCTTTATAACGTAAAAGCCCTCAGAACCTTGGGTTTGATAAAGCGGCATAAGAATCATACCATCAGCATTAGCTCTAATATCCCCATTTACATCAGTGGCTAAAAGTTGGTTTTTACTGATTTTTTCAAAATTCTTAAAACCGGGTTTCATTTGAAAATCATCCCCATCTTTTATAATATGCTTGTATAAAAGTGTGGATATAGAAGGCAAACCTTGCGCATAATTTATCAGTACATTATCATGTATATTTTCTACATCCTTTTGAGACACGGATCCTATACTTCTGAGTAATGTAATTATTGCGGCTATACATCTATTAATTGATGAAGGATCGTCATGTTGCCCTGCTTCAAAGGTGACAGAAGTAATAGGAAGATCGTCCGTCAGGTTTTTGTTGAAATAATGCAATGTGGTTCCACTGATTCCTTTTAACATACCAAGGATGACGGGAGCATGAAGACTGCTTGCTATTTGTAGACTCTCGGGGTCTTCATTAGGTATGGTGAATATACCTCCCGCCGATGATGTTGTATGTAAATCAAGGATATAAACGGAAGTAGGCTGATATGTTTTAATCTCTGATCTTATAAATGTCAGGATGTCAAGTTGCTCTTTTTCTTCAACACATAATTTCTCATTATCCAAGACTTGAATTCGATCTATATCTTTTTTGTTCCAGATGCGATTTAGGTCTTTGTCGATATATCTTACATCGCTTTTAGAGGCCGCAACGTTACCCACGAGACCTATTACTTTGCCTTTAAAGGAAAACTTGGGGTTAGTAATTGGTTCGACCTCTAACATCTTGTGTACTAAAGAAAGAGCGTGTATGCCTGCATCTTCATTACCATGAATAGCCGCTATAACAATTAAAAGAGGGCCAATATCGTGTCCCTGATACTGCATGATTACTCTATCAATCTGTTCTTTTTGCATGTATGTGTCTTAACAAAATGCAACATATCAGTTTTTAATCCTCTTGGCATGATTTTAGGATGATATGATTAAAATAAACCTCCCGACCTTTGAAGTGGATATTACTTATCATCGTTTCTTATCTGTCAGATAATAGTGAACATGTCAATTATAGATATGTCACCACATATAAAGACTTAGCGATAGCAGAGATGCATCGTAAAGGTGTGCCAGCCAGTATTAAGTTAGCTCAAGCCATCTTAGAATCAAGTAGTGGGACTTCGTCCTTTGCAAAGTCAACAAATAATCATTTTGGTATAAAGTGTAAAGAATATTGGAAAGGCGAAACCTATTATCACAAGGATGATGATCTTAACGATGAAGGCCTATTAATAAAATCTTGTTTTAGATCTTATGATCGTGTAACTGAATCATATGTTGACCATAGCAATTTTCTAACATCACACTTACGCTATAATCACCTGTTTCAACTCTCGACGCAAGACTATGTCGGATGGTCACACGGATTGCAAAAAAGCGGGTATGCTACTGACCCCAATTATGCCAAAAAGTTAATCACAATTATTGAAAGAGAAGGTCTAAACAAATATGACTCTATGTAAACCAGTTTGTTACACATATATATTTTTTATATTAAAAAAAGCAAAATATTTGCTTTTTACGTCAGAGTCACTATACATTTGTAAAGAAGCTGGGGTAGTGGTACCGGACTAATAAACCAATCTTGAGAAAATTTAGTGGAATCTTGAACCTATTTTAAAATTCCTACTTAAAAGTCCAGTTCAGTTGCCTCAGCTTTTTTATTCACATCGCACAAGATTATAAGAAAAACACATATTAATTTTTTTAATATATAATTTTTCCATATACTTGCATCTATTATGACAGTCGCCTATCTGTCAGTAGTGAACCACCACCAACTTAAGTTTAGAGTCAATAGAACCTGAAAGGGACTACTGCGCCCTATTGATTGCTTTAAACTTAAATACACTCAAATGAAAGCTTTACAACTGGCCCTAATCACCAGTATGTGCATGATGATGGCTCTTGCGGCAAAAGCACAGGTCAAGATAGGAGAGAACAAACTAGAGACAAGCCCTCACCACTGGCTTGAGATCGATAAAACAGATTCATTGTTCATCGTAACGGACGATTTATTTCTAGGAATTACTAATAATCCACATAGACTTGGAGTAGCTCCTGCACCAGCAACTGACGCTTTAATGCTGAAGTTGTATGGTTATGGATTTAATAGATTCCTTCCGACGATAACATCACAATCTCAACAAACTTTCTTTTTTGGACCAACAAAGGCCAATGTTTTTGCTGGTATAGCGGAAGATGGATCTTTGATGGAGATACCCTTGTCACTTATCATTGAAGTTGCAGATTCAAGTCAAGCAGATCTTTCCTTTTTTAATGGAGTTGATACATTCGGTACTGCTGACTTACTGGTACTTGATACGATCTTTGCAACCGATAATGAACTTAGAGACTCGAGTGCGGTACTTAGAACCTTAATCAATAATGCAAGAAATTCAGATGGTGATACACTCACCAGAAATGAATATATCAACGAGATAGAGCTTATCGGAGATTCTCTTGCTTTCAGAGAGAATGTGGCAAATGAAATGGGAACGGTAAACGAAATTGGTATAAGCCTAACACCCCTGATTGATGGTGTTACGTTTTATCTTTCTGATGGATCTTTGGATGAAGATAGAACAGTAGATGGAGCGACACATACTTTGACCTTTAACAATCTTGATAGTTTCGAAGTAAATGCTAGCGACTTCGTGGTATTGAATGGACGACAAACTGCTATACAGCAATCAGGCGAAGACATTATACTTATTAATGCTGCGCAAGATGTACAGTTCAGATCCATGAATACAGACAGTATATTGTTATTAGATGATTCTGGAACATTGTTTATCAATGCATATGGAGGCGATACAATTAAGGGGTCAGTAGCTACAATATTGGCCGTAGACGCTAGTGGCAATGTAATAGAGATAACTACAGAGGAGATATTAGGATCAGAAATAGACAGTACGAT
>CAZRXJ010000043.1:6838-9523 GCA_964604025.1 uncultured Saprospiraceae bacterium
ACACTTACAGGAGAAAGAACAATGACAATGGGGACAGTTGCAATGCCTCACAATCTCTTCTTTGTGAGCCCTAATGGTATGGATACAACAGTGATTGATTCGTCAGGTAGAATAGGTATTGGTACAGGAGCATTTACCACTAATAGTGCCTCATCTGATGTTAAGCTGGAAGTAAATGGAGACATTCTTGCTATCAAAGTTCATTCGAGTTCTGATCGAAGGTTTAAAAAGAATATAACAGGCATAGAATCTGCACTCGAAAAGGTAATGTCAATCGAAGGTGTTACTTATGATTTCAGAAAAGAAGCGTTTCCAATGAGAAATTTTCCGAAAGGCCAGCAAGTAGGGTTTATAGCACAGAATGTGGAGGCTGTTTTACCAGAGGTGGTTATTACAAATGGAGATGGGTATAAAGCAGTAGACTATGCAAAAATCACAGCATTATTAAATGAAGCTATTAAGGAACAACAGGCGCAGATTGATCAATTAAACAAACAACTAAAAACCTCAGAAAGCCTTAATGCATCTTTAGTTGATGAAATAATCACGATCAAACAAATGATCAAAGATATCAGCCATCTCGCTGATTCAGATGAAGATTAGGTTCATCTGAGATTTAATTATAAGTAAGTAGCCTCTTATGCCAAGTGTATAAGGGGCTTTTCTCTTTTATAGCAAAAAACATATTAAATATTTTTGTAATATGTAAAATACTCTTATTATTGCATTCAGAAGTGATTAACCTCTCTTCTCATCCCCCTATCAGTAAAAGTCATCCCTAATGACAGTAATCAATCTATGTGCCATAAAGGCTCTATGATTATTTGATTGCTAAATCGTAAAATATTAACTGATGGTGAAAACAATTAGAGTCATAATGCTTCTTAGTATTATGACATGTGCAACACAATGGCTAGGTGCACAGGTAAAGATAGGGGACAGGCCTCTTGATATAGGAGAAGAGCGGCTCTTGGAAATGGAAAAAGCAAACAAGCTTTTCATCGTTACCGATAGTCTGGAGATTGGTATCACCAACAGCTTAATGAACAATAATCCAAATGTTGATGCGCTCATGGTCAAATTATATGGCTATGGTCTTGGAAATTTTCAAGGAACTCAATCATATTTTTTAGGTACTAATCCAAATGGTGAAATTTTGGAATTTCCTTTGAACTTAGACTTGTCTGGACCTTCTTCCACAGTACTTTCGCTATTTAATGGAACCAATGTCTTTGGCAGTGTAGATTTAGACTCTGTTTTTGCAACGGATGGTCAACTTGGGGATTCAATCAACACAGTAAGAACTTTGATTAATGATTTGTCAGACGATGTTGATTCTGATATGGATACGATAGCAAGAAATGAGCTTATAGACGAAATAGCTGTAATTGATGGAGTAAATGGAGAACAAACGCTACTACGATTTTATGAAAATAGAGAAGTTCCTGACTCAGAAAGAGATTCGGTTGACGTGGACCTTGATCCCTTTTTCGCAACAGATATGGCGCTTGCAGATACTGCCACTGCACTCAGAGATTTAATATTTTATGTTAGTGATGGTTCTTTAACAAATGATCGTACAGTAACAGGAGTCAATAACAACCTAACATTTACAGGGGTTGATTCATTTAATGTTAACTCTGTAAATACTACCTTCACCACAACGGGAAATACAAACATATCCTCTGACGGAGAAATCACAATTGCAACCACATCAAACTCTAATATTGTCATAGATGCTTCAACTGACACCGTCAACATTGTTGGAACTGTGAACTTAGAAGAGTATTTATCCAAGACCGAAGAACCTTCTTTTCGCAATATTCTAGGTCTCGATAACGACGGCAATGTTGTAAACATTGGAGCGGACGCGATATTAGGAACAGAAGCAGATAGTGTAATATATCGTGACAATGGAACCTTAAGCAGTGAGCGCTTTATGACAATGGATGGAAACGACCTCAATTTTGTTGGAGCGACTGCAGCTGATTCGGTTGTCATAACTGCAGATGGTCGTATACTCATAGGAAGAGGCACCGTAACTCCTGGGAATACAGCGAATGGCATCAGGCTTGATGTAAATGGAGACATATTAGCGATACAAGTTCATTCAAGTTCTGATGAAAGGTTTAAGAAAAACATTACACCAATCGGTTCTGCTCTTGAAAAAGTAATGTCCATTGACGGGGTCACATATGATTTCAGGGTGGATGAATTCACCAATAGAAACTTTCCTACGACGAAACAAGTGGGCTTTATAGCACAGAATGTCGAAAAGGTGCTGCCCGAAGTAGTTAGAACAAATGGTGATGGATATAAAGCAGTTGATTATGCCAAAGTCACCGCCTTACTCAACGAAGCAATCAAAGAACAACAAAAGCTGATACAAGACCAAGCGCAGCAGATCAAAAAACAGAGACAGTTATTAGTAGAGATATCGGACGAGATGAAAAGTATAACTAGTGAATTATCAGGAATAAAAAGTTCACTTTATCCAAAAAGCAATCAATCAATCACAGAGGATTAGAACGTTAGATTGCAGATAATTCTCGCAAAAGCCTCACAAAATACCAATTGTGGGGCTTTTTATATTGATAACCATAGATTTTGCATAATAATATATTACAAAAAATGATAATTTATGATTTAGTATATATATTTTAGCGCATGTTATAATCGTACCTG
>CAZRXJ010000044.1:0-9422 GCA_964604025.1 uncultured Saprospiraceae bacterium
CTGTTCCAAGATCTTCTGATGTCTCAAAGGTTCTTCCATCAATCTTAATTATGCTTTTAGGTTTTATTCTTATTGTCTTCTTAGGAAAATATTTAAGAGCGATCAACTCCCCAAATACAGACTTGCCGCTATATCTCTTTCCGCTGATGATTACCGAACCTCTAAATCCTTTTTTCCAATTATTAATTAGTTGCGACATATGTGCAAGCTCGCGATCTCTGCCCACCCAGAAAGACTCTCCTATATATCCATGAGCAGAAAAAATATTATTGTATTGCCCATTATCTTCATGCATATTTCTGCTTTGCACTAAGCGCACAATCTTCTCTGCAATACTAAGAGACTCTTCTTCTGCCACTCCTGCCATGAATCCTCTAAGTATCTGGCCCTTGCCATAGATCCAACTCTTGATCTTTTGTAACCATGCTGTCTGTTCTAAGTTGATCTGTCCTACAAGATACTGTTGTGATGCATGAAGAAAGCTATGATCTTCATCATATATATGGTTGATATGCAGATGATCTGCAAGTCTCTGCAATATTAAATCTTGAAATATCTTCAAGGATTCTAATCTCCCATTTATAATTTCCAAGGCAGTATTTATCGGTTGTGTTACTTCTGTACTATCTGCACTTAATTGCGAACCTTCTTGGCCTTCGCTCGTGGCAAGTGCGATTCTATTACGCACATTGACAAGAGCCATCTTCATGCTGTTGCCAACACTATCTAATATTTCTTGAGATTCTATGATAACTGGCTGTACTTCTCCCCCTAACCAATGCTTAGTGACATTAGAAAACTTGATATCCTTATATTGTATCTGACTATTGTCAATCTTCGTTGGTACCTTCACAGATTCTGCCATCTCAGATGTGATCTGTTCAGCAATAAAAGCATAAGCATTATATAAATTAGCTGCCAGTACTTGTTGGTCTACTGTATCTATATGTTTGACAATCTTTTGTGGATGTTCTTCAAGATTGTCTTTTACAATTTCTATTGTTTGATTGCCGATTTCTCCTATTCTCTCTATTTCTATTTTGAAAGACTTGATTACATCTTGTATAGAGTTATCTAAGGTGAGCAGATCTGTTCTAGTTTTTACAACTTGATTGTATTGATCAACCAGCTCTTGGCTTTGTTCATGAAGAACTTCTATTTGTTCTTTGTAGACGGGCCAAGGATTTGTCCGCAGTGATTGATTTTCTAAATAATCTCTTTTGGCTTTTTCGCTATTCAGTTTTGATAAAGCTGAAGCATAGTAAGTCTTTATATATTCTGATGACTCAGATACTCTCACTTTGGACTTATCGAATAGTTGATTAATCTCTTCTTGGGTGACATAATTCTCTAGGCTGAGGATGATCGCTTTCTGATATTCAAACACCACATCTCGCCACAATACCAGCACACCTTTGACCTCTCTCAACCAATCATAGTGTATCACTGTACAAGAACTCTTCTGTTCAAGATTTTGCACTACTTCTTGAAGATTTGCTTCTTCTGCTCTTTCGCCAATATCTTTGGCTTTTCTACATAAGATCTGTAGCCCTTTAGTTAAGGCTGCAAGGTGACCTTCTGGATCTTTGATAGACCAAGATTCTTGGATCTGCTGATCCATCAATTCATAATACTCAGAAAGGAGTTCCGTCATTTACCTTAATTAGCTACGCTTCGGAAATTCAAAAATCAACTATTCTCTATAAAATGCCAATTCCTGAGCTATTTCACAAATATGTGATCTTCCTATTCAATATAAAACTTATTAATATCAATAAACTTGCCTAATTCTTAGTTGGTGTCAGTGATTAGAAGATGAGACATCTAAGAGTCGCTCATGTATTAAAATAGCAGCTTTCTCCCATGTATATCTGCTTGCCGCTAATCTTAATTTTTCTTTATTAGTAACACCTTTCTTTTGATCTGACCTAAAAGTAATCATCGCTTCTGTCATTGACTCGATTTCAAGAGGATCAACGTAGTAAGCCAGGTCACCACATATCTCTTGCATAGCTGAGTCCTTAGAGGTGATCACATCTATCCCACAAGCCATAGCCTCAAGCACCGGTAGTCCAAATCCTTCGAAAAGAGAAGGGTAACACAGAGCATCAGCAGATCCGATCAATTGGGGCACTATATCATCTATATCCTCTATGTGTACTATAGAAAGCCGACATGAAGATAGCTTTATCGCCTCATCAACTTCCTTAGTGTACCAAGCTTTTCGCCCAGCAAGAATCAGTAGAGTATCGTCATGAGTATATCTTTTATATCGATCAAAAGCCCTGACGAGATTAGCTACATTCTTGCGAGGATGGATGGCGCCAACATATAAAAAATAGGGCTTCCCATCAGCATAATGTTTGCGATAAGCAATCTGATCGGTCTCTTTCAAAGGTTGAAAATCTGACGAGACACCATTATATATTGTAGTGATCTTATCTGCTGAGACCCGATGTTGGCGAGTGATATCATCAGCTGTAAATTGCGAAACAGCTATAATTTCATCTGCTTGAGCTATATATTGAGGCATATACTTTCGTAAATGCCTTAGATGAGATCTCTGGGTGCCATGCGGAAAATGTATATATGCTAGATCATGAATAGTCAGAAGTTTTGGGACATTTGCGTTAAGCGAAAGAAACCCATCGGGAGAAAAAAATATATCTGGATTTATCTTCTTAAGTAATGATGGCAATCTCCATTCGAACCAATAATACCAAATTATGGGGTGACGTGTGTGGGGTCCAATTATATGTCTGATGACGTTAGGGCGATCCATCAATGGTATATAATATGCTCTATCGAGGATAATATGATACTCATCTTCGGGATGCCTGAGTGACAGTTGATCTAGTAGATGATAGGTATAATGCCCTATGCCCTCAAGTCTTGGCAAAAGAAATCTTCCGTTAATAGCAACCTTCATCGAGACCAAGGTAACAAAGTGAATTAAAATCAATTGACCGATCAAAGCGAACTATCTTCGCCTCTGCACTAATGATGAATTTTGAGAAAGTTCTTCAAATATTTTTGGATGGCCGTGAAAGGCGAAGAGAAGGACTTTACCTCTGGTTCTCTTGAGCGAGCGCTTTTTTTGCTTTCTATTCCTGTCGTATTGGAGATGTCCATGGAGGCGCTCTTTGCCATTTTTGATGCATATTTTGTGTCTCTTCTCGACAATGAAGAGTACCTCGCAACGATTGGATTGACCGAAACATCATTATTCATCGTTATGTCTCTTGCACTTGGTATCAGTATGGCTGCGACAGCTATGGTCTCTCGACGTATAGGTGAAGATAAACCCAAAGAAGCAGCCGATGCTGCATTTCAATCTTTGTTGATCGCTTTATTTTTTTCAGCTGTTATCGGTGTAAGCGGATATTACTATGCACCCGATCTATTAAGGATCCTAGGAGGATCTGAAGAGTTAGTACGTCAAGGCACTCCTTATACCAGGATCATGCTCACTTTCAATGTCGTCTTAATGTTACTGTTTGCTATCAATGCAATATTCAGAGGTGCTGGTGATGCTGCTATCGCCATGAGAACACTCATACTTGCTAATGGTATCAATATAATCTTAGATCCCTGTTTGATCTTTGGCCTTGGCCCTTTCCCTGAGTTAGGATTTAAAGGTGCTGCCATCGCTACTTGTATCGGTCGTGGTATAGGTGTCTTATATCAGATCTATCATCTTGTCAATGGTAAAGGAATTATAAGACTTGCCTGGTCCAATGTCAAAGTAGTATGGTCTACAATTGGAAAGCTACTTCATGTTACAGGAGGCTCAGCAGGGCAGCACTTGATCACTTCATCAAGTTGGATTATTATGATCATGATCGTTGCGACATTTGGCAGTAAGATGTTGGCAGCTTATACCATCTCCTTTAGGATCATCGCTTTTACAATTCTTCCGTCTTGGGGTGTGGCTATGGCCGCTGCAACACTTGTAGGTCAAAATCTTGGAGCAGGTCAGCCAGAACGAGCTGAGCAAACCGTATGGAAAGCCTCCTATTATAATATGTTATTGTTGTTGGGTGTATCGATCATATTTATAATATTCGCTCACCCTGTAATGGAGATTTTCACTGAGGATCCAGAAGTAATTGAAAACGGCGTATTGGCACTTAGAATCATATTCGCAGGTTATGTCTTCTATGCATATGAGATGGTCATAGGTCAAGCATTCAATGGTGCAGGAGATACATACACGCCAACATTTTTGAACATCATAGCCTTCTGGTTTATACAGATACCACTTGCCTACTTGCTGGCTAATTATACACCATTAGAATCAACAGGTATATTTGCGTCGATTGCATTATCCTCTACAATTCTAGCTGGAATGGCTATATATGTTTTCAAAAAAGGAAAATGGAAAAATATTGAAATCTAAATTCCAATATTGTCTTATCTTAATGGTACGCTAATGATTACAATTATGAAGTTAATTATCTACTCACTTTTTATAAGTTTATTGGTTTCAAGCTGTCAACAATCATCAACATCAACTTTTGTTGCACACCCTTCACCTGCTACAGCATATCTTGATAATACGGGGAAGGAAGATAGATTTATGGGTGGCGTTAAGATGGTAGATATCAACACGCCTAAAGGAACATTTAAAGTTTGGACAAAAAGAGTAGGCAATAATCCAACTATGAAAGTCTTGCTGCTACATGGAGGGCCAGGAATGACACATGAGATATATGAATGTTTTGATGGATACTTTCCGCAAGAGAATATTGAGTATTACTACTACGATCAACTTGGTTCTTATTACAGTGATCAACCTGATGACTTAAGTCTATGGGACCTTCCACGATTTGTTGAAGAAGTAGAACAGGTTAGAATAGCACTAGGACTCAACAAAGACAACTTCTATCTCTATGGTCAATCGTGGGGAGGCATCTTAGGTATGCAGTATGCACTCAAATATCAAAACAATCTAAAAGGCTTGATTATATCCAATATGGTTGCATCCATCCCAGACTATATGGCATATTCTGATAACGTTCTAGCACCCAAACTTCCTGCTGATGTTCTTGAAGAAATCATGACTTATGAAAATAAAGAAGACTATAGTAACCCAAGATATCTGGAGTTGGTGACTAATCATTACTATACGAAGCATGTCATTCGCATGCAACCTGAAGACTGGCCAGATCCTGTAGTTAGAGGATTTAAACATTTGAATCCAGCTGTCTATGTTACTATGCAAGGGCCCAGTGAATTTGGAATTAAAGGTGATGCCACTTTAAAAGAATGGGATGTAAAAGATCGGTTACCCGAAATAAAAGTGCCAACATTGACCATCGGTGCTACTCATGACACGATGGATCCAGAGCATATGAAGTGGATATCTGAGACAGTCGAAAATGGAAGATTCTTATTGTGTCCCAATGGCAGTCATCTTGCTCAATTTGACGATCAGGAGAATTTCTTTGCAGGATTAGTAAAGTTTATAAAAGATGTTGATGATGGATCATTCTAGAGCGTTCTAATCAACCGTCTACGGTATTGACGGGCTCGCCTTTTTTAAATGCTTCAATATTATAAGCAACGATCTCTATTAATCTTCGTCTGGCATCAATATTTGCCCAAGCATTGTGCGGTGTCAATATGCAATTATCCAAACCAAGTAAAGGGTGGTTTTTATCTGGTGGTTCTTTGCTAAGAACGTCTAATGCTGCCGTACAATCAGGATGGCTTAAAAGATGATCACGCAGATCGGTTTCATTGATTAAACCTCCTCTTGCTGTATTGACTATTATCGCATCATCTTTCATCTGACTCAAAAGATCTTTATTTATAATCTGTTCATTGGACTTAGACAATGGTGCATGTAATGATATGATATCACTTTGAGAAAATAGATCGCTCAAGGATGTCTGAGTTGTACTTATAATTTTCAATTTTCTTCTGGTATGTATCACTATCTTCATCCCAAAAGCTTTTCCAATCTCTGCTACTCTCATTCCAATTTTGCCAAAACCGTAGATCCCAAGTGTCTTTCCAGATAGCCCTCTCAATGGTGTGAGCGAATAAGACCATTGTCGACTATGCCAATCTCCATTTTTGATAGACTCATTATGTCTGGATATATGATTAGTAGCAGTAAGTATCAAACCAAAAACATGCTGTGCTACAGAATCTACGCCATAGGCCACTGCGTTGCAGACCGTTATCCCCGCAGTCTTCGCATCTTCAATATTGATATTGTTATACCCAGTCGCCAGTAGACAGATTAATTTCAACTTAGATAGTTTATCAAAATGTATTTTGTTTAATTGAACTTTATTGGTGATCAGTATCTCTGCTTCTAAAGATTTCTCTATTACTTCTTCAGGCAGAGTAGAATTATAAACGGTAAGATGACCCAGCTTATCAATAATATTCCAAGACAAATCTCCAGGGTTGGCTAATTGTCCATCGAGTATGACAATGTTCATGCTCATTACAATTTCTCTTTTAAATACTGACCTGTGTAGGATTTTTTCTGTTTTGAAAGATTTTCAGGTGTGCCTTGAAAGACAAGGTGTCCTCCTTCGTTACCTCCGACAGGACCGAGGTCGATGATCCAATCTCCTGATTTTATAATTTCCATATTGTGTTCTACGATGAGCACTGTATTACCTTGTTCTA
Organism: uncultured Saprospiraceae bacterium; assembly: GCA_964604025.1. Taxonomy (GTDB): domain Bacteria; phylum Bacteroidota; class Bacteroidia; order Chitinophagales; family Saprospiraceae; genus JAJRXG01. The sequence goes on from CAZRXJ010000044.1 coordinate 6,649, forward strand.
CAAGTGCTTGGAATGCAGAAAGTAGTTTTCTGATATCGTCAAAATGCAATCCCGTTGTCGGTTCATCAAAGATGAAAAATTGATTGGTCGCTCGTTCTTTTCCTAAGAAAGAAGCGAGTTTTACTCTTTGTGCTTCTCCTCCTGACAAGGTGCTTGAAGCTTGCCCTAATTTGACATAGCCCAATCCTACATCTTCTAAAGGTTGAATCTTATCTGTGATCCGTGGTACAGCTTCGAAAAATTCAAGACTCTCAGACACACTCATATTGAGTATATCAAAGATATTCTTGCCATTATAATTCACTTCTAAGATCTCTGGTTTGAATCTCTTGCCATTACAATCTTCGCAGATTAACTTTACATCTGCAAGAAACTGCATCTCAACAGTGTTGTGTCCATCGCCTTGACAGTTCTCACATCTTCCCCCTTCTGTGTTAAATGAAAAATGCTTTGGCTTATATCCCCTGATTTTAGAAAGCTGCTGTTTGACCATGAGTTTTCTAATTTCATCATAAGCTTTTATATAAGTGATTGGATTGGATCGTGAAGACCGACCGATTGGTTTTTGATTAACAAACTCTATCCCTTGGATCGTTTTAACATCTCCTTCTATGCTTTCATAATTACCGATACTTGAAGGATGGCTAATCTGCAGTTCTTTCAAAAGTGCAGGATATAGTATGTGCTTGACAAGAGATGTTTTTCCTGATCCAGATACACCAGTTATCACGGTCATTGCTTGAAGCGGTATGGTTACATCTATTCCTTTTAAGTTGTGTTGGGACGCCTTTTTTATAAATATTTTGTTGGCCGGCTTACGTCTTAGTTCAGGCAACTCTATTGCCATCTTGCCACTGAGATACTGTGCCGTAAGACTTCCTTTTCCCTTTTTCTTCAAATCTTTATAATCTCCATCATACACAATCTCTCCGCCAAACACCCCTGCTCGTGGCCCTACATCTACTAGATAATCAGCATTGGTTATTACTTCTTCTTCGTGTTCTACGACGATAACTGTATTGCCCATATCACGCAGACTCTTCAATACTTTGACAAGCTTGTCTGTATCTTTTGGATGTAAGCCTATACTTGGTTCATCCAGGATATACATGGAACTTGTAAGGTTGCTACCTAATGTTCTTGTTAGGTTGATACGCTGAGTCTCTCCACCGCTCAGGGTTGATGCTGATCTATCTAAGGTCAGATAAGATAATCCTATGTCATACATCACCTCAAGCCGATTTCTAATTTCTAAAAGTATCCTATTCGATATTTGCGCCTGATACTTTGTCAGTTTTATGTTGTCTATAAAACCCTTGAGTTCGTTTATCGGCATATGAATCAATTCGCTGATTGTTCTTCCGTCAATTTTAACATATGCCGCTTCATCTCTTAATCTACCGCCATTACATTTGGCGCAGACCGTACGTCCTCTATATCGAGCTATAAGTACTCTGTTTTGAATTTTATAACTTTTAGATTGAAGCGCTTCGAAAAACTCATTGATTCCATCGAAGTAATCATTGCCAGTCCATAGCACTTCTTTTTGATCTTGAGATAGATCATTGTATGGTGTATGAATTGGAAAATCAAATTTGTCTGCAGCATATGTCAATTGTTCCAACCATCTGCCATGAGACTCTCCTTTCCAACAAGCGATGGCTCCTTCATATACAGATATGCTGTGATTAGGAATTACCTTTTTAGGATCGATCCCAAGTACCATCCCATATCCTTCACACTTCTTGCAAGCACCATATGGATTATTATAATTAAATAATTGTGGCGAAGGTTCTAAAAAAGTGATACCATCTAATTCAAATTTGTTGTTGAACGCTATGCGCTTCTTATCGATTATATCTAAGATCGAAGTACCTCCTCCTTCATAAAAAGCCGTGTTGACACTATCTGCTATTCGCTTAATATTTTCCTCGTCATCATTGACGACAAATCTGTCAATTAGAATATCAATATTCTTAGCTGATACATCGACAGACTTCGACAAGTCTTTAGACTTACTTTCTAAGAACTCCTCTATGTACGTCAATTCCCCTTTCCAAGATATACGTGTATATCCTTTTTGCATCAACAGTTCTAATTCTTTCTTCAGCAATCGCTCTCGATCATATGGAGTCAGTGGTGCGTAGAGTGCCACCTTAGTTCCTTCTTTCTGTTTCTTAAGATGATCGATAACATCACTTACTTGGTGCCTCTTCACCAGATCACCAGATACAGGGCTTATCGTCTTGCCTGCACGAGCATATAACAATCGTAGGTAGTCATATATTTCAGTTAAGGAGCCAACCGTTGATCTTGCATTGCTTGAAGAGACCTTTTGTTCTATAGCTATGGCTGGTGATATACCTTTGATAAAGTCCACTTCAGGTTTCTTCATACGACCAAGAAACTGTCGTGCATATGAAGACATACTTTCTACATATCGTCTCTGTCCTTCTGCATATAATGTGTCCATCACAAGTGATGACTTACCTGAACCAGATACACCAGTCACTACTATCAGCTTGTTTTTGGGGAGTCGTAACTCTACATTCTTAAGGTTGTTGGTATTGGCACCTTTGATATGTATCTCATTAACAATACCGATATCCTTTTTGTCTTTCAATATTCTTGATTTCTGAATAATCTGCTAAGATAAGGTCAATTGAAATACGAGACTCAAGATTTTGAAGTATCAATAAAGCTTATCTATTGAGCTCTTTTTATGATGATCTAATTATCATCGATGGATATTAGTCAGTTTATATGTCGCAATG
>CAZRXJ010000045.1:0-9126 GCA_964604025.1 uncultured Saprospiraceae bacterium
ACAATTCAACTACCAAGTGCTTAAAACTATATTTCTAATTTTTCTTTCTACTACACTTTTATCACAGACCATTGTGGTTATGGATGAGGATGGCCATACGCTGCCAGGTGTAGAAGTATTCACGGAAGACTTATCAGTTGGTCTTATAACAGACACGGACGGTAGAGTCTTAATTGAAAATGTTGGAGATCATACGATGATCACATTTAGATATCTTGGTTATCAAGATGTCATAACCACACTTTCTAATCTAGAGAACTATGAGTACAAAGTAGTCTTGAAAATCAAGGAAGAATTAATGGAAGAAGTAGTGGTCTTAGGTCGTAAGACTGTATCACAATCCAAGATTCCATTTCAAGTGAAAACCATTGATATAAAAGATATAAAAGCAACAAATGCACAGACATCTGCAGATGCACTTGCACATCATGGAGGCGTATATGTACAGAAGAGTCAGTTGGGAGGAGGCAGTCCGATTATAAGAGGATTTGAAGCTAATCGAGTCTTATTAGTTGTAGATGATATCAGACTCAATAATGCTATCTATCGCAGTGGTCACCTACAAAATGCCATCACCGTTGATCAAGCGATGCTCGATAGGGTTGAAGTAATATTTGGGCCAAACTCTCTTATATATGGTAGTGATGCCTTAGGTGGTGTTGTCAACTTCAAGACACGCAATCCAGCGCTATCTCATAGCCAAGAAGATTCTAACATAGCAGGTCAATACTATCTTAGATATGCATCTGCCAATCAGGAAAAATCAGCGCATGTAGACTTTAATTATGGCAAAGAGAAATGGGGTAGTTTGACGAGTCTAACATTTAGTGATTATAATGATCTGAGATCTGGAAGTAGAAGAGACGACCGGTTTCCAGATTTTGGGAAGAGGCTTTTTATACAATCTACAGATGCCAGTGGTGTTGATATAGCAATTGAAAATGAAGATCCCAATGTTCAAGTAGGTACTGGATATAGTCAAGTGGATGTTTTACAAAAATTCTTGTTCACACCTTCGCAACAACATCGAGTTTCATTTAATCTTCAATACTCTACTAGTTCTGATGTGCCTCGCTATGACAACTTAAATGAAGTCAGAAATGGGCAATTAAGATGGGCTCAATGGGACTATGGTCCACAAACAAGATTTTTAACTGCACTCGACTATAGACACATCAGTCCAACAAAGCTCTACGATCAGTTAATTATAATAGCTGCCTATCAACGCATAGATGAAGATAGGATCTCTAGAAGATTTGGTAATCCACTTAGAGAAACACAAGAAGAAGATGTTTCAGTCTATAGCTTGACTATAGATGCTTCCAAATACTTAAACGCTTCTTCTAATTTAGAATTAGAATATGGAGTTGATGTACAGCACAATGACGTTGTTAGTTCAGCAACTCTTGTGAATGTCAACACTAGTGAAGCATCCGATCAAGCGTTAACAAGATACGCGAGTGGAGATAACATCTTGACTAATATCGGAGGTTATCTTCATCTTAAAGGAGCTTCTAAAAACGGAAAACTAAATGTAAATAGTGGATTAAGATATTCTTCTTCTAATTATAAATTAAGCTACGACCGTTCTGATCCAATTGATTGGCCTTCCAATTTTTTTGATGGCATATCGAGTAGCAACCAAGCACTCACATGGTCTGTAGGGGGAACATACAAAATCACATCGCCTTTGCAAGTTAGAGGGATGATATCCACTGCTTTCAGATCTCCTAATATTGACGATCTTGCAAAGATACGAGTCAATGGAGATGAGATTACCTTCCCTAATCTAGATCTAAAACCAGAACGTTCATCCAATGCAGAGATAACTCTTTCTTATAGAGCCAATAAGGCATTGGCTATAAGTACAACAGCATTTTATACACGTCTTTCTGAAGCCATTGTTAGAAGACCATTTACATCACCTGATGGAAGTTCTACATTCATCACACAAGGAGATACACTCGTTATAGTTGGCAATCAAAATATACAGGATGGTATCATCCGTGGTCTTAGTATTAATCTCTCAGGGGCCATCACCACTTCCTTCAATTGGAATGCTTCAGTCAATATTACGTCTGGAAAAGAAATAACACAAGGACAGGAAGATCAGCCATTGGCACACATACCTCCTACCTATGGAAAAGTGGGTTTAGATTATAAATCAGGCAAATGGTCTATAAAAGGAGTCTACAGATTTAACGGAAGTAAATCACTAGAAAAATTTGGTGGATCAGCGGACAATCCAGATCTAGCTACACCAATCGGCGCGCTTTTTTGGTCGACATGGAATCTATATGGCCAATATTATATCAACAATCAACTTGAACTATCTCTTTCTGCCGAAAATCTTCTAGACAAACACTATAGACAGTTTGCTTCAGGGGTGAGTGCTCCGGGTAGAAATTTTGTGGTTTCTGTGAAAGGGTCGTTCTAGCAATTAGTATCATCTACTCTATCGTAATCGAGTTGACACCTTTTGTATTAAGTCCATGCGTTCATGAAGTATAGCAATGATTACTATAGGGTTGTTTATGCCTTAACCCAAATATATAATGACGCCTACAGTGGATATATCGCAGTACATCATGAATATTTGGCAACGACCGAACTTGATATTCTTTAGAAAACTTCTTCAATGTAATTGAGAATGTCACGGAAGAGTAAAAGATGAATAAATAGACATATTGCATAGACCGAGTCTTGCCTAAGACGCAAGTAGCATGACTTTAGCACCTCAGTTTTAATTATAACTGATACAAACCCAAGATTACCCTACAACCTATCAATTCACTTTACCTTAATTTTATGTTCACAACTAATCATTACGCTTGCAACATCGTTCCATAATTCTCATAATAATCATCTCATCATTGTCGCTCATATGGATGGCCAACTCTGGTGGCAGAGCTACTATATCCAGTGCAGGCAACACAGGTGCGCCTTGTGAAGACGGACTTATATGTAGAAGTTGTCATCTAGGAGGAGCATTTGGTCCAACCACAGAAGAATTCAAATTGTTAGACCCTTCTTCTGGCATTGAAGTCATGAGCTATGCACCAGGAAGAAGATATAACGCCGAGATAACTGTCTCTACCAACATCCCAGGTGGCGCATCTGCATACGGTTTCCAAGCCACAGCCCTAGATAATGAATTCAAAAATGCTGGTTATTGGACCAATCCTTCCAATGCCGTCCAGATCGGCACAGCTGACATACAATGCAATGATGAAGCATCTGAGACTCGTACATATATAGAACATACTGGAGCAGTACCGATCAGAACATTTAGAGTCGATTGGCAGGCACCTTCATGCGATATAGGAGATATCAGCTTCTATTATATAGGTAATGCTGTGAATAGGAACAGTAGCACTTCTGGAGATGTAGGAGGAACAGGAAGCAGTCGCATATATCCGAGTGACCTAGAATCTATGATCAGTATAGATCAACCAATAATAACATCAGGAATATATATAGCAGATGAGCAGATCAAAATATCAAGTAACATATCAGACAATAGTGAAGTCATCCTAGCTGCTTCAGACGCTATCATATTGTTACCGGATATGCAACTTTCGGTAGGTAGCACGCTATGTATCATCAATGATAATTGCTTAGAGTAGTCAATCTGTAGGCAGGTGGTTTCAGTTAAATGGGGGTTTATGCTAGGGAAACATGTAGTTTATCTAATGGGATACACTAGTTTTTAGTCATTTATGTGTCTTTCTGGGCATGAGACGTCATAATGATGTAGTTTTATATATGAACATTGATTCGAAGATCAATTATTTAGGTTCCCAGCTTGATTAATTGCTTCGATAAAACTTATTACCCATGAACATTGCCAATAGTAGGTCTCTATTGCTGTGCCTTACAGTATGCTTATTTGCGCTTACCGCAAATGCCTCTTCTTATATAAATGGAGATAAGAAGGAGACAAAGAAAGAAATCATAATTGTCAATATTGATGAAGATCTGACTAATCAGCTCTCGTCACTTGCTGACTATACTTACAACATATATAAGGCTTCACAAAAAAGTGTAGTGACGATCACAAGCTATCTAAGTGATAAAGATCTCGAAAGTGAAGAAGTCTCTAATCTGGTTCTATTGCTAAAGAAACGTGGAGTAGATGAAGACCATCTTGTTGTAAAGAAAGATGATTTTGAGCATAGTCAAGCGTACTTCACTCTATCCATCGTGGGTGGTCCTGATGTACAATAATCAAAGACTGATAAGCACATTTAAACAAATTGGCTCTGGCATAATAATTGGATGAGTTAAGATAACTTAATCCAATTAATATGATACTCATTAATCTAACTAAGACAGTATGTGCTGTCTTCCTATTAACATGTCTTTTTAGTTTTACTCCTAACATTGATCCTGCAACAACAATAGTTGTAGTAGATGGTAAAGCACTTCTGGTTGACATCAATGAATATGGTCAAATAGTGACCACCTATATGGAGGTCCCAGAATACTTCGAAAGCACAAAAGATCACGATACTAAAGTCTCTGAAGCAAAAGAGAGTTATACGCGCCTTTCAAAAGCTCAGATGGATCAGATTAGATTTATCGCGCTTGCAGATAAAGGTTGGGATCTTGACGAGTTTATGGTTAACAATATAGCGGATCTTGCTACTCACTATCAGCAGACATATGCTAATCAAATAGAAATCACTGCAGCAAAAAACAATTCAAACGCAGATAAATTAGACTACAACATCTCAAAGATCAAAAACTTACTTGCAACTTACGGAGTGTCAGAAAAAGATATTGTAATCAGGTATAAAAAAGATCTCGGTGACGAACCTACACAGTTCGTTAAGATGGTTTCTAATCTTAAGCGGTTAGCGGTGCAATAGTAGTTATGATTTAGTATTGTTAGTTCAGGTTAGGGCTAGTTTATATATAGTGGTCCTAAGTCTTACTCTTTTCCAATATGAAATCTAAATCTACATTAGACTTGATAAGTTCTATAGCTCTATTCACTTTCCAAGGTGTATGACGATTGATCTTTACTTCTATCCTACTTATCTTAAGTACTGCACCATAGGTGTCCAGATTTGATCTTAGTAATGGCACTTGATTATCATGTATATACTTTAGACTTGTATCATCTATCTCCCCATCTCCAGTAACTATAATGCCAGATAGAGGGCAATCTTTGATTCCTTTTAATTCAGAGAAGGAACTAACTTTTTTTATTGCTCTTTCTAATGTTCTATTACTTGCGATTAACAATAGATTTTGAAATGACTTTAGCTCTTTGACATCTACCAATGAGCCAGCGATCATATTTTCGACTCTATTATCTAATTTATCATCATGGAGTTCAACAGTTGCTTTTATAGATTTGGCGACTGTACTCATTAATGGATAAGCCAATCTTTCATCATAAGGCATAATCCCTAATAATGGAATGCCTTGACGATCTAACCAAATACTTAGATACTCTTGGACCTTATCTATCTTATCTGTACGGACTTTGTTGATGATAACACCTATGATCGGGACATTCTGTTCTCTAAATAATGCAGTACATAGATGAAGCATATCAATTGTACTCCCGATCCCGCCTTCAACTATCATTATGACGCCAGCATCTAACAATCTTGCAACTCGGGCATTAGAAAATCCGGCTACACTCCCTACTCCTGGATGACCTGTGCCTTCATATATAGTCAGGTCATGTGTGTCATTTAGTTTGTTTCTAGCTTTTAGAATTTTTGATTCTAAATCATACTTCTCTGGGTGCTTTATAAGATCTTGCACTGTCTTACTTGGCAATACTACTGGACTGTGTATCTCTGGTTCTATGTCAAACTTGATTAGGTCTGCAAATAGTAAAGTATCCTTATCAACAAACATGTCCATTAGAAACTTTTGACCTATAGGCTTACAGTAGCCCACATTAATATCTCGGTGGAGAAAAGAAGATACTAGGCCCAGCGTGCTTGTAGTTTTTCCTACATGTTGACTGCTGGCTGCTACATATATATTTTTATAACGCATGTCGGTTAGTTTTCTCTTAATATTAAAGCTAATCAAATTAGAACAACATGGTCTCATGTCTAAGACTCAATCAAATCATAGGTTCGCTCAATTGCTCTATTAATGTCTTCTTCACTCGCTTCATTATCAAAAGTGGCACTTCCTATCTCTTCAAGTAAAACAAATAAGGTCTTGCCCCCTTTATTTTTCTTATCAGACTTCATGATGTCCAAGATTTCTTTTTTTCTAAGTAATGTATCAGTACTGACTTCCTGATATATCTTAGCGAGATAACGCGTCACTTGATGTGTCTGATCTTGAGTCAAGTTATTAACCTGCTGTGATAGATACGTCTCAGCGATCATACCAAGACCTATAGCTTCTCCATGTAGCAATGGTCTATCTGTGGTAAGCGATAAAGACTCGATCGCATGGCCTATAGTGTGGCCAAAGTTTAGGATCTTTCGTATGCCTTGTTCTGTTGGGTCATCCACCACTACATCTTTCTTAATCAAGACTGAATCGTGTACTTCATCTGACCAAAGTCGCTTTGTAGGATTTTCAATTTTGGAAAGCTGGTTCCATATTTTATGGGATCGAATCAAACCATGCTTAACCATCTCAGCATATCCACTTCGTACTTCTTCTGTTGGAAGGGTTTTTAAAAACTCCGTATCAATGAGTACCGCTTTTGGGTTTTTAAAAAGGCCTATAAAGTTTTTGAATCCTTTAAAATCAATCGCAAGTTTTCCTCCTACCGAAGCATCTACTTGTGACAACAAAGTTGTAGGTATCTGTATAAAATCAATACCTCTCATATAACAAGAAGCTATAAAGCCACCCATATCTCCGATCACCCCGCCGCCAAGATTGATTACCAGTCCATGTCTATCTAATTGTGCTGTTGCCATTGCTGCCCATATGGATTCACAGGTAGGAAGGCATTTATATCTTTCGCCAGATTTTATTTCTAATAGAAGTGTGTCATCGTTGATACATTCTGAGATGAGCGGCAAACAATGTTTGCGAGAATTCTCATCAACGATTAGTACAATCTTCGTATAAGCTCGTTTTTCTAAATAAGCCTTAAGTGTCGTCTCAATTGGACCAAAACTTATATCATAATCTGAAAGTGTGATATTCTTATTCATGATGATCCTTTGTCTGTGACACTCGATATAGTCTTTGTAGACCAGGCTTCAGGTTTTCCATTGAACAGTTTTTTTGTCTTTGTCCAAGTAGATATGAACAAGTCAGAATATCTATAATTTTCTAAATACTGCTCCTCTTTCCAATAACTATATGTGAATATCACTGATGGATTATTTTGATCTTGTAACAGCTCAAGGTGCATGCAGCCTTCTGAGTATCTAATTTTTTCTTTTTCAGATTCAAATATCGATAGAAACTCATCTATTCTATCTTTATCAAATGACATTTTTACAATTCTGATGATCATATATTCTAATTACAAAAATCTCTTAAAAGAAATCGATCTGAATGGTTTCGTTTTTATTCAGACTTAACAATTCATGTGCGTTACCCATGTGGATGGCAACTTCCAACATATTGATAGAATTAAAAAAAGCACATACATCTCCAAGTTGGACATCATTATAACGTCTACTTAATCTTACAATTGGTTCATGGCTTTTATAATATATAGCAAAGTTTCTCCCCTTTCTTATTCTTTCAAAAGTCTCTTTTGACAGATTGACGATAACATTACCAAAGTGATCTACATGTATGATGGTTGCTCTGATCTGTTCATTGTTCACTACTGGTTGAAGACTTAATTTTTTTTCAAATTTCTTAACTGGTTGTCCGATGAGATGCATAGGACTGCCGACTGTAACACCTTGGACAGCATTGGAGATAATGTCATAAAGATCAAGAATGTCTTGATCTGCTATCTCATACACTTGAGCCGCATCAATATCAGAAAGAACCAAAGAAAAGAGGCCATTGTTAGGCCCTATGAAGGTATATCCTTCATGTTCAAATAGTACCATACGACTATTGGCTTCATAATATGTGTTGACACCGACTATGTGTATGGTCCCTGCTGGAAATCTCTTATAAGTACTCTTAAGAAAGAAGGCTCCCTCCATTATGTCATGAGCACTTATTTGATGGGTAACATCTATAATATTAGCATTGTTAACAACAGATAAAAGATGCCCTTTTAAAAGTGCCACATAATAGTCCTCAACACCAAAATCTGTTATCAATGTGATGATCTTCATCGTATCCCTGAGCTTGTGTTCTTGTAGTTTGGGCCTAAAGAAAAGAATTTTAAATCACGATGATCAGGACAATCTGAGTATTTTTAACCAAATCGCCAAATCAAGAAGTGAGTATTAAAATTATCCAATTGCTAGAGCTAGAATCATCTTCAGTTTTCCCAATTATGGGATCTACATATAGAAACCAAGACTACGCCACTATTAATCTTGATAAACATCATCTTCACGCCTTAGATATCACTTCTAAAGACGATCACCTATCATATCACAAACATCTGAGAGAACAACACAATGCTATCTGGCTGATGGGAGGATATCTTGAGTGTAGAGCGCTATATAAGAGTATGCTATTCAATTCTGATCACGATAATATACGTGATATACACCTCGGTATCGACATATGGGGTGCGGTCGAAAGTGAGATCCATGCACCACTTGATGCAACGATACATAGTTTCGCATACAACGATAGACATCTGGATTATGGTTATACTTTGATCTTAAAACATGTGATTGGGTTGTCATCATTCTATACACTATATGGTCACCTTGGCAGGAAATATTATAAAAGCTGGACTGTAGGTGATCAGATCAATGCAGGCGATGTAATTGGTGTCTTAGGATCTGAAGAAGAGAATGGTGGATGGATGCCTCACTTGCACTTTCAAGTGATCTATGATCTCCAAAGTATGGAAGGAGATTATCCTGGCGTATGTAGCCAAAAGGATCTTCCATACTATCGTATCAATTGTCCTGATCCGTTGCCATTGATTAATATGGTCACATAAAAAAAGCGACTTCAGATATCTGAAGTCGCTTATAAGCTGTAAGGGAAGGATTCGAACCTTCACGAGGCACTTAGCCAATGGACAAAAGAAAT
>CAZRXJ010000046.1:0-9065 GCA_964604025.1 uncultured Saprospiraceae bacterium
CCTCCAGCCAGGTCAGATCCTATAGGCAAGACAAAAGAACTCTGAATAGAAAAGCTTTCCCACTTAGGTACAGGTGCATATCTGATCTGTGGACCGATAGCCGTAAGGCCTGAACGAGAACTCCCTACTCCACCACTTCCAAATACTGAAAAAGGAGAAGATGGTAACGGGTTGTTTCTAACTTTTCTATATCTCGTCGCTAGGCCAACATTGACTCTGTTACTCAGGCCATAAAAAGCACTTAAAGAAGTTGTGAAGAACGATGATCGATCTGTCAAATTTCCATCTCTGCCCGTCTGCTGTGAGTAAAGGTTATTGAAAATCTTAAGCTCTAAAGATCCTTTAGGAATCGTAGAAGAGACTATATATCTTGACTCGTTAGAAGCCTTGCTTCTGCTTTCAATACTTCCGATGCCCCTTGCCGTATCATTGAGACTCCAGTCGTAATTGTAATATTTCACTTTAGCAGAAGTGGATATAGGTTGATCTCTATAATTGTTAATATACCTGATCACCTGCTCATTACTCTTACCAAAGTCTTTAGCATACCAATCAAAGATCTCTGAAAGTTCAACTCGGCCATCGGTAACCTTGATAAAGTCATTGTCATTCAGAGCCAACTTAGCCTGCTTTTCTAATTGTGATTCTAATAACTCAGGGGTATAAGCAAAGTTAGTTATAGGAGGACATCCTAAAGCACCACAGACCAATACAAAGTGATATCGAGCGTCGTGATATACATTGAGCAATCTATTCTTTTCTAATCCATTGAGCGTTAGTCTTTCATTAGCTACGGTTATCTTTTTACTATCAAAAAAACCTGCCTTATCTAAAACTGAATTTGAAGGATAATTTTTTAATGCATTATTGATAACATTAAGATTGTATGCATTGATATAGAATGCTTGCTTTGTATTGGCATCTGCAGTGGAGATATCAGCGACACTGATTTGTTTGATTAATGCAGGAAGTCTCTTATCAGTCTTCAGTGATCTGTAGTCTACAAGTCCATCAGACACATGATCTTTAAGAAGAGCATCTACTTGATTAAAAAATTGATTATCAATCTTCTGTGCAACGCCTGTACTTACTACGAAAAGTAACAACGCGAGAATACTGACAATAACAGATAAAGGTTTTTCTACAGTTGACATGATCGCTTATTTAGATTTGAATAATGACACAAGTATATGATGGCAAGGCACCTATGCTGTATACTATATTCCCTTTGCTCTTGTCAATTCTACCTAACCCGTTTTCAATAACTCCTATTGTGTTGGCAATTCTTCCCTTGTTGTTTTTCTATCAGCTGTAAAACTTAGAAATGGATGTACAACGACTTGTAATGTTAGAGCCAATAAATGCCTATAAACATTGGATTTTGCTTATCACCTAACACATGTAGTATGCTCTTTATTTCCTATTAAGGATTCGTATACTTTTCAAACAACGATTCGCCCTTTATAGGCCAAAAGTCAAACTTTGGAAGTGTATAAGAATCAGGCAATGTGTTTTTAAAATCTTCAAAAGAAGTCTTGTCTAAATCTACGTTCATAAATTTATAAATGTCTGATGCCAATGATCTATCTCCAAATATCAATGCTCGTTTGGCATTATGAAATCCTCTTTCTACGGTTATGAGATGACCTTGATTTAGAAAGTCCATGATAAAAGTCGCATTTCCGTAAGGGGTGTTGGTGTCCATATCACCGTGTACGACGATGATAGGAATGTCATGATGCACATGTTGGCGAAAAGATGACGCTACCTTAGGAGCAGGGCATATAGCTCGTGTAGCAGTATAGTGAGCATTGATATCGCCAAGGTATCGCTTTGCTTCCTTGGAGTCCAACTGAGCTTCTCTTTCTATAGAAACACCAAGGCTATTATTAAAAAGTGGATCTATCATTCTGGAAGATGAATTGTACACTCGACCCATCGACATATAGGCAAGAAATCTATAATCACCATTATAAAGTTCTGTTATGTACTTTGGCCATGATGCAGCGTCATCTGCATATGATCGTGACTTAGGATTCAGATAAGCAAATCTCAGATCGTCTTCTCCAACAACAACATCTGTTACAATCTCTTCCTTAGGAATAGAAAGACGAACAGTCTGTGGGTCTTTTTCTAATCGCTCAATGACTGTTTTAAAAGCATCGACCAAACCAATCGAAGGAAGATCTTTGGCTATGTCTGGATCAAGGCGTGCCTCTTCTTCTATCTTTTCTAATACTTTCCAGATACCTTCAGGATCATCATAATTATGATCGAGTGGTTCTACTCCTGAGAAGATCGCTCTATCAACATGTTCTGGATATTTCTGTATATATCCGAGTGCCCATTGTGATCCAAAACTATTGCCTATCAACGCTATCTTATCATGTCCTAAGTACGCTCTAACCGTTTCTATATCGTCTACAACATGCATGAAGTCATATCCCGCCAAGTCGATACTCATATCAGCATATTGTTTGATGGCTTTTTGATAAGCCGACTTTCTTAGACTATCTCTTTTGCTTATGCTAAATGCTTCGTCCAGAGATCCGCCATTATTCCATTTGTATCTGAAGTTGTGAAGTGATAATCCCGGTGCTTCTGAGTTACCTCTTTGATTGATCAAGATGACATCACGTTTTTTATTGACCTGCTCTAACTCCCATCTCCATGCTTCTGCCCTCCGTCCTTCATAGAAGACATCAGCACTATATGGCTCACCAGGACCAGCGCCCAAGAAGACCACTGGAGGAAGGTCAGAACTCACCTTTGCGGGAAATGTCAAAAAAGTAAGTCCGATGTCTCTGCTCTTTGGATTGAGTCTATTCTCAGGAACGAAGATCATGTGTTGGCTCCCAGTAAAACTCCATTCATCATCTGCGACATGAAGCGGCTGGGAGTAAACTCTAATACCCTTCTTGCTTATGCCATGCTCATCTTGTGATTGACTCGTAGTGCAAGAATATAATCCTAGGCCAACCACAAGAATTAGGGCGTATCTCATATACCAAACATAGACTACTTAGTTATGATTTGATTGTAGAATTGAGACAAAAAGCTCTTGTACGAAAAACAGCGATCTGAATGAAGGGCTCCTATACCTGCTGCATTCTCATATTCTCTATAGTTTGGCTGTGAGAAAATGTCTCAAACCCTTGGATAGGCCATTTCTAACAATCCATCAGAATACATATCTTAGGTTCGCGATTTTTACCAAGAAGAAATTATACCATGAAATCAATCATCAAATTTTTTGGATTACTCATTATCTTGTTGGGCATCTCGATCCTTTTTAATTCTGAAGGCTTATACGATTGGGCAGAAAAAAATATAGAGAATATCATCTTTTACATTTCTGTTATAGTTGCAAGGCTAGTTCTGGGTTTATCACTCATATTTGCTGCTAAAGAATCTAAATATTCAGATGCTATCAAAATTTTTGGGTACTTAACGATCTTAGGTGCCGTATTTGTTATTTTAATAGGACACAATGGTTTTCAAAATTTAATGAACTCGCTTCTTCCTATTTTCAAACCTTACGCTCCAGTAAGTAGTTTGATAGGAATAGCACTTGGTGGTTTTCTGATTTACGCATTTTCAATGAAGAATATAATAGAATCGAAATAAGCTTACACCTTCCAAAACAAAATATCATCCACAATATTCAATTGCTTGAATAACTCCTTTGGTGTCAGCCCAGATCTTGACTTCAACTGACGATTAAAGTCCGCCTGATCATAGTAATTACTATCTAGAGCTATGTCAGATAATTTATTATAGGTCTTACTGCTTTGGAAACTCAGTAAAGCTCTTCTAAATTTTATCACTGAGATGTATTGTTCTATTGAGTAGCCAAGGTGTTTTTTGAATTTTCTAAGTAAGGTTCTACGACTTAGGTTAAGAGTGACTGCCAAGTCATCCACTTTAATTATGTCTTGAGTACTTGTCAATATCTTGATCGCTTGTAGTAATTGCGGTTCTTGTATTAATTGGTACTTCTTTAGAAAAAAGTCATCTAACAGATCTCTTTTTTGTTCAAGGTCATCTACATTATAAACCGCAGGCAAAAATGAAGCAAATGAATCATCATAATCATGAAAGAATGAAGAGGGCACTTCTAACAAATCACCAACTGGTCGTCTAATAAAATGATTCAACCCTCCAGGGTAAAAAACGATTGCCAACCTATCAACAGGTCCAAAGAACTCAACTTCTTGATATCCATCGACCAGACCCACTAAGATGGATTTATAACCATTATCTCTCTTATGATGTTCCTGTCTCAAACGTTCGTCAATAGTCGAAACAGAGTCTTTATAGATGCTTATAGTTGTGGTTATATTTTGATAGAATGTAATTTTAGAATAGAAGTCAGGATCATAAGACACTTGGATATAATATCCTTTGATGAGCTCGGTCAACAATGGATGTGCAGGTTTTATAAATTTTACATGCCCGATCGTCAATGCACTATAATTGTCTAAGTTCTATCCAGGATAAGCGTCATCGGAAAGGTATAACAAAAAAAACCTTTACTCCACATATGCAGAGTAAAGGTTCACGGAAGGTTAAGGTCCTAACAGTTGCTTTAACTATCTGGACGTATCATTTAGACTCCAGTCGTAATTATAATATGTCACCTTTGCAGATGAAGTAATCACTTGAGTTCGATACTTGTTGATAAACTTGATAACATTGGCATCGCTTGAACCAAAGTCTTTAGCGTACCATTTGAATATCTCTGACAGCTGTGCTTCACCGCCATTGATTTTTATAAAACCCCTGTCGTTGAGTGCCAGCTTGGTTTGTTTTTCTAATTGCGACTCAAGCTTGGCTGGAGTATATGCAAAGTTTGTAATAGGTGGACAACCCACGGCTCCACAAACTAACACGAAGTGATATCTTGAATCTTTGTATTTGCCAAGCAATTTCACTTTCTCGAGATCATTTAAAGTAAGCTTGCTATTAGCTACTGTGATTTTATTAGTATCAAAAAATCCCTTATCATTCAAAACTGATGTTGTCGGATAATTAGCAACCACATTGCTAATTACATACAGATTATAGGCATTGATATAAAAAGCTTGTATCGTCTTTGCATTAGCGCCAGAAAGATCTGCAGTACTTATAGTTTTTATAAGATCAGGTAACCTTTGATCTGACTTCAATGCTTTATAATCAACTAAACCATTCGATACACGATCTTTTAATAGAGCATCAACTTTATTGAAAAATTGTGCGTCAATCTTCTGAGCAGCAACTATATTAATAGACATAGTTGCTATCGCCACTATTGAAATTGATAAAGAGACTGCTTTTCTTAATATATTCATTTCTTAATTTTTTATTCTCATTAATATTACAAATATCTGAGTATTTCCCATTCAGTCTGTATACCAAATTCCCTTTATAGTTGTCAATTATACCTTGCGCATACTTATGGATGTTAATAAAATCTTATGAGGACAACCATTAAACCATCATGCTGTTAAAAAATCCAAAAGTATCTCTTTACGTATATGTCATACACCCTACAGTTATCATACAATGAGCCATTAATTATACGATCTCATAATAAGATCCTGTTTAGCCTATATATTTTTCAATGACAATTATATTATCATGAAACGACGAACATTAATTTTTTCCTTAGCACTGATTATCTGTCTTCAGCATGCAGCATGTGGTCAATATCAACCTCATGACAAACAGAATTATGCCACAGACGCTTTGCATACTATAGAAATATTCAATTCTTTGTTATCAACTGATCGAAAGGAGCGTAAAGAAAGTTTAAAGTACCTCGAAGATTATTGGGATGATGGATATACACCTATGTTACTCGACATGGTTTATCTCACCAGCCAGCGTGTAGATTACAAAGCGATCATTAGGTTGTTAGAGAAAAAAACGGGTGAGCAACATGGTGTCGATATTCAAGCATGGTTAGAGTGGATGTGGAATACAGATCAAAAAATCCTTCCCTATCATGGCGAATGGATGGCTGAGATTTATAAAAAGATAGATCCAAAATTTGAAAAATACTTTAAAGATCGTACCGCCACCAGTTTGATTAGACTTGATGAGGTGAGATGGGGCGGAGTCCATCAAGATGGCATACCACCATTGAGACAACCTAAAATGATCGATGTCAGTCGAGCAAAATATCTTGATGACAATGACATTGTATTTGGTGTATCGATCAATGGTGACCATCGTGCTTACCCTAAACGGATATTAGCCTGGCATGAGATGTTCGTAGATGTAATTGGTGGTGAATCTATAGCAGGCGTATATTGTACTTTGTGTGGGACCGTGATCGCTTACAACACAAAGTTTAATGGCACAAATCATGCTTTAGGGACCAGTGGATTTTTGTATCGCTCTAACAAATTAATGTACGACAGAGCAACCCAATCATTATGGAATACCATAGAAGGCAAACCCGTCATAGGACCACTGGCCGGTTCTGATATAGAGCTCAATAGTCACGCAGTGGTTACAACCACCTGGGGTGCCTGGAAGGCCTTACATCCAGAGACACAAGTACTATCCTTGAGTACAGGGCATAGAAGAGATTATGATGAAGGCGTTGCTTATGAAGATTACTTCGCAACGGACGATTTGATGTTCAACGTACCAGTTCTTGATAATAGATTGTATAACAAGGATGAAGTGCTGATCGTCAGAGCTGATGGTTATCAGAATCATCCTTTGGCCATATCTGCTGATTTCTTGGCAGAACATCCTGTATATCATGATAAAATCAATGATACAGAATTTGTCGTAGTTACTGATCACTCTGGTGGCAATAGAGTCTATGGGTCTAAGGGGCATACATTTAAGGAGGTTGCAGATCAAAGTCTAAAAGATAGCAATGGTCAGTTATGGCAGATCACCGAAGAGCGATTGACTGCTGCTGATGGAACAGTATTAGAACGCCTACCCTATCACCGGATGTTTTGGTTTGCGTGGTTCAATACTTATCGAGATACAAGGTTGGTTTTTTAATTAGGAGGAAGGAATAAATCATTCTATCAGCGAACTGTTTTATTTCTAGCTGTTCATAACATTCTTAATACTCATCTATTTGCTACTGTTGTTCTTCCATATAGACCCTGGTTCAAACAAAAGTCACCAAAGTGTATAATCAAATTGTTATACCCTTCAGCTTAGTTTTTTCTAAAGTCAGCAATGGTCTTGTATCGAGTTTTTTGATTATAAATCAACCGCCACAAGTATTCAGCAAATATTGAAAATGTGGTGGATTATGGTCGGCAAAATATAAGACGATCTTGACCCCAGCGATGATATAAAAAGTTGGCATCGTACTAATGAGGTACAAGTCCATTCATTCTATTCAATTCTACAAGCTTCATTCTATCGTTTCTATATAACGGTAGTCTGCGAATAAGCTACCTTGAACAATCTCACAGAGTTTCTGCGATGAGTTAAGCCTAATTTGCATAAGGGAATACAAAGGCAAATACATCATTAGAAACATGTCTTCATAGATAAAGTCCAGCTTTTTCATCCTAAAGGGTGATGGTACAATCAATATAGGAGTCTCACCTTTATGGTAGCATTTTAACATATTCATTAAATCACTTCATTATGGGCGAGAATACAATTAGAGTCAAAGAAGTCTTATCACTACTCGCAATTAAAGAGATAGCAAGCAAATTTTTCAGATCTATTGTAGTATCTCCAAAAATTTATCTTTTCAGTTATTTACTCAGCATATTGGTGGGTGTAAACAGCCTACGTGCACAACCGGTGCCACTAAGTTCTTTAAACTATCAGGTGGCTGCTGTTGCATACGAGCACACGACAGATTGTTTCGAAGGGACTCAGGATATTACCTTTTCGGTTGGTGCATTTTCAAAATCCACCCAATCAAGCCTAGGTACGACGACGGGAGATAACTGTATCACATACACCCAAAACAATGGAAGCACGAGGACCCATGCCGACGTAAGGGCATTATTGATTGCTAGAGATCGTGCACCTGACTTTGTAGAGCTTGGATGGAGTGCATGGAATGAAAATAATAGTCTTCCTACATCAGATCCATGTGAGTTTGAGACTTTTATATTCTTTCCTGATGATTGTGACCTCGATGCTAACACCATCACTCGTGATCCTAGTACATTTCCTCGTAATAATTGGAACTCTGTGATCGAACAAACTAATAGTTCACGATTATTCGTCAGATATATAAGTAGATATGCTGGTGGAACGCAGAGTAGACCACTCAACTTAGGAACAAGAAACCACCAGACCTTTATAGACCATATTAATGATAATAGTTCCGCTCCATCTTCCCCACGTCCGGCAGATAGCGACATGGGTTATTTTAATTTTTTTGACAATACGGATTTTTCAGTGATGAATTTATCAAACGATGTACACTATGTCTTTACATTGCCGACTAATTCATTTGTATCTATAAGTACAAGATTTGAAGAGACCATTCTTAACGGTAAGATAGCACTCTTTGAAGAAGGCTCAGGATCAGAACTGCTAATCTCAGAACCTACAAATATTCGCGCTCACTTGCCAGCAGGAGATTATCGCATTGTGGTAGAAGGAAGTACTTTTAACGATCACGGTAGATTTAAACTTGGACTTTTTACTAGTGCGATAACCGTAGATCAACTAATTGTGACAAACGGTCGCGTGAAAGCAGCGTAGCTGAGTCTAGTAACTTTGAACATCATACACATCATTAGTATCAGTCTTATTTATTTCATAAACCAAGTTTTGTACTCCGTTTCCTATAGTTAACTCGAGTATTTCATCATCACATAATTCCTTAATGATAGGAATAAGATTTTTATCTGTCCCAAACGAAATACGCTTTATTCTTTTAACCCCATTTGCGTGAATAAAATTTTTCGGTTTTGGATTAATGTTAAAGTATGTCATTAAAAATGGGAGTTTTAGCTCATAAGGAAAAAGGAGGTTCCATTTAAGAATTCTGTTTAAAGGGTCTTTTCTGTTACTTTTAGTGATGAAATATTTTTGTCCATGTTTAATTAATATATCCTCCTCTTTTTTAAAAT
>CAZRXJ010000047.1:0-8977 GCA_964604025.1 uncultured Saprospiraceae bacterium
ATGAAGAGCCCACACTTGCAGATGATTCCAAAACTATAAAATCTTCAATGCCCTTCTCATCAAAGCGGCCTGCTACTGCTAATCCAGCTGGACCAGCTCCTATAATTACAATGGGTGTGTGGATCATACCCACAATATAATCGCTTTACTAAAGACCCTTTATCAAATAATTAGCAGATTAAAATGAGAACTTGACTCCAGCTTCTATGCTCAAAGTATTAACTCGGTCTACGATCTGGTTGATCTCACCGGTTAGCGAATGCTGGTACTGTGGTTGCACATACCATTTTACCTCTGGCGATAATGCAGACTCAATACCAAAACCAACAACTCCAGTCAAATAGATATTATCTTTTATTGATTCTCCACGTATTATACCTCCTGGTAAATCTTGAAGATCTACAATATCACTTGTTGGAGCATTGTTCAATCTTGCTTTAGGCTGTATCGATCTACTGATCTGATATTGGTTATGTATAATGGCATTCGCTCCAAAACCTAAGACGCCATATAAAGATGTATTCCTAACAGGTGAAGCATAAAACTTGAAAAACAATGGTATCTCAATCTGCTTGATCACCATGTTGTCCAGTTGGTTTTCTAGAAAGCTTATCTCACTAGTCTTCGTATAGTTGGTCAACTTTCCAGGAACAAAGGTTTTCTCCGAGTATCTGATACCTGATTCTATTTCGATGTTCTTTTTACGATATCCTATTGACACTCCATAACTTCTACCACCCAATCCAGATTCTATCTGATTACTTAGGTATCCAAGATTAAGATCAGTATTGATAAAGTTAACATCATATGTTATAGGCAAACCAAAAGTCCATCCATCAGATGTGAATATTTCAGTGTCCTTCGTCTCTGTCATCACCAGATATGGTAAAGTACTGAGTGCTTCAAGAGGTTTTATTTCTAATGTTGAAATCGAGTTATCCGAAGTGACAACTTCAGCATTTTGCAGAGCTAACGCATCATTTCCAAAGTGGATAGATGGTATGTCAACAGAGACTCGTTGATCTAATGTTGTAACACTTGCAGGATCTGAAGGGCTTGTTGGAAGAGTGTTTAGAATAGAAACTGATTTGTTCCTTACCTCTTGAGCAAGAGCAACTATTTGTAATTGTCTGTCTTTTTGATCTTCTGTATATCCCAGTGCTGCATGCACTAAACTTGGATCTTCACTTGTCGCTTTTATATCTTCTATATAAGCCATATCCATCTCCACATCTGTACCGTACCATGTATAATGGAAGTATGTAAACACCAACAACAGAATGATAGCTGCTTCTAAAAACTTAACTATATATAATCTACGCTTGCGGTCTTGGATGTCATCCAATTCTGAATTCATCATCGACCAGTGTTCTTCAGGCACACTTGCTCGTTGTCTATCTAGCTTGTCTTTTATAATAGGAATGAAGTCGTCTTGAGAAGAATCTAGTAGCTCAGGATGATCATCGAGTCTTTTAGACAACTTATCCCAAGATGACATATCATAGTCTTCTTGAGAGTCGTTAAGTAGTTTTTTTATTTTTTCTTCTAGCCTATCTTCTCGCATAATCTGCGCTCTTCGCTATCAACAATGCTTTTAATTTTGCCCTTGCTTTTACGAGATTAGATCTTGACGTACTCTCAGAGATACCCAGTTGTTCTGCAATCTCTTTGTGCGCATATCCTTCCATAATATAAAGGTTAAAAATAGCGCGATACGACGGTGACAATTCTCGTAAACACTCAATGATCTCCTCAACAGCTAAAAAGTTAATTGCATTGGGATCATTGCTTCTTACTGAATAAGCGGTATCTAGATCTTCAGTCCTGCGACGTACTGCTTTGCGATAGTAATCTATAGCAGTATTGATCATGATACGTTTTATCCATGCATTGAGAGAAGTACCCATCTTATACTTATGGATGTGCTTAAACACCTTTATAAATCCCTCATGCATAATATCTAAAGCATCCTCTTTGTTGGTAGCATAGCGTTGACAGAGCGGCATCATCGACGAGTAGAAATCCTTATACAGGAGTTCTTGCGCCCATCTCTCGTTACTCATACAAGCACCGAGATAGTCCAATTCTTTATCAACCCTAATTACAAAGCTCATGCTTAAATGTAATAAATAAGTAACCGTATGGCAAAATTGTATTCTCTAATTTAACGCCTTGTTAAGGGTATTAGCTGCTTTGAAACCGTCAACAATAGAGCATAATTCGTCATTTTCATGATAATATTCAGAATATTATGCGGATTAAAGAATTTTTGATGCCAATCTCATTATGATTCAATAGAGATGGATCGTTTTTCGAAATAATAATTTGATCCAGCCAATTTGCTTAATTCGCAGCTCCAAGACAAAAATAATTTTCATCATCAAGGATCAAATTAACAACTCATTGCATATTCTATCGTTTATACACACATGCTCTCTCATCCCGTCAAAATCCTAGGAGTAGATCCAGGAACCAACATTACTGGTTATAGCATCATAGTCTCAGAAGGGAGGACTTGTAAGATGTTGACATCAGGCATATTTGATTTGCGTAAGCATGAGGATCATCAGACCAAGCTCAAAGAAATATTCTTACAGCTTCAAGAAGTCATAGAAACATATCTACCTACCCATCTTGCTATTGAGGCACCGTTCTATGGAAAAAATGTCCAGTCGATGCTCAAACTGGGACGGGCACAAGGGGTTGCCATGGCTGCGGCGATGACGATGGGCCTTGAGATCTATGAGTATGCTCCTAAAAAAATAAAGATGGCCATTACAGGCAATGGTAATGCTTCCAAAGAACAGGTGGCAGCCATGTTGAAAAGCAGATTGAATATCGTCCTTGATGACAAATACTTGGATGCAACTGATGCATTGGCCACCGCTGTATGTCACTTTCAAAGGATATCAAGTCCTGGTGGGTTGGGTGGACAGAAAAAACACAAAAACTGGAAGAGTTTTGTCAATGCTAACAAGGACCGAATAGCTTAATAAACTGGGGTATTCTTTTCTATGCATATCTTAAGATTGCGTCTGCCATTTTGAATCCTGGATCTCACTTGACCTATCTGAAGATTTAGTTGGTTGGCAATCTCAGCATATGCTAGTTTCTTAAAGTAAAAGAGATCCACACAAGTACGTTGCATAGATTCTAACTGACTGATACAATCATGTAAGACATTGACTTGTTCGTCTTTCTGTCTGCCAATGTCATATGAATCAGGGTGAAAGCTGTCATCATAGAACGATGCCTCCGCTTGAGCCTTCTTATCAGCATGTGTATTAACCTTTCTCAGTTTTTCTAAACAATGATTACGTGTCACGGTGAATAACCAAGACTTAAAGTAAGTCACGTCAGAAGTTAACGTCTTCACAACGAGCTTCTCGTAGATCTCCATGACAGCATCTTCAGCATCAGATTCATTCTTATAATACTTCATACAACTACCATATACAAGATGCATATAGCGTTTGTACAATTGAGAGATGTACTTTTGATCTTTAGTAGAGCGATATTTTTTTAATAATTCTTTGTCTTCCACGATCTTTTGACCCTTCGCTTATGTATTTGATGACTAATCGCATCTTAATAATACCAACACGACATAATATAGATGAACTTATCTTATCTAAAGCACAAGCATATTATATCTCTTTGCAATTATAACCCTTTACATATGAGAAATCACATCGTTATCCTTCAGTTATTAATTATATCCTTCATGCTTTCATTAGTAATTGGATGTAAGTCAACAGAACATGTAGGTCCAGTAACTGAAGATAAGATCGCTGTCGCAAATGATATAACTGAAGAAACAGAAATAAAATCCGAAGTCAAAACACTTAACCTCACTGGTAAAGTTATCTCTGATACAGATCATCCATTGATTGGGGCTAATGTAGCAGTGGATGGTACAGAAGATCATGCCATTACAGATGTAGATGGATCTTTTCTGATCTCTACACAAGCTCGGTATCCACTAAGCCTAGTGATAACACATATAGGATATGAAACCAAACACTATAAACTCAGTGATGAGTCAGATCATATTATAATACAATTACAACCTTCGATTATCTATCACGACGAAGAAGTGCCACATACGCCTAAGCCATCAAGAGACGCCCATGTAGTCTCAGAATCAGTCGAGATCATGGTGATGGATGGTACAGCGGCTATGAGTAGATCCAAACCCAGCAGACGTGGCAAGGCTTCCACTATGGAGAGTATGCCCCCACCTTCTAAAAGAAAAATTAAAGAAGAAGATATCAACACTAGTGCTGGACAATTAACAGCTGCAGAATGGAATGATCTTTATAATTGGCAAGATTGGAAAGACTTACTTGCCAACCAGGATTATAATGATATGCAGACGTATTGGCAGTTATTTCCAAGAACTCGATATTCTGTTTTTCTAAGAAATAAATATGAATTGCCAGTACAAGATGCCACAGTAGAGCTCTTAGCACAAAATGGAAAAGTACTATGGACTGCCAAGACAGACAATTCTGGAAAAGCCGAGCTTTGGGCAGATATAAACAATAGAGAAAAATCTTTCGAAACGGTCGATGCTAGAATTACAATCGGTAAAAAGACGAAGTCAATTAAAGATTTAAAAACAACAACCCAAGGTGTTAATCACATAGACATTGATGTAGAATGTCGCACTTCTCCTAATGTTGATATTGTATTTGCAGTTGATGCTACTGGATCAATGGGAGATGAGATACGATACTTACAATCAGAGTTAAAAGATGTCATCAACAGAAGTCTAGCTTCTAACAGTCAACTCAACGTGCGTATGGGTGCAGTCTTCTATAGAGATACAACAGATGAATATCTAACGAGAGTACAACCTCTAGACGCAGATGCAACTAAGACGATTAACTTCATAAGTGAACAAAGTGCTAATGGAGGTGGTGATTATCCTGAAGCGGTAGATGCTGCGCTTGAAGAAGCACTCGCTCAAGATTGGAATGAAGAAGCAGTAGCGAGAATTGTTTTCTTGTTACTCGATGCACCTCCGCATCATAATCCTGAAGTGATCAGCAAATTGCAAAATCAGATAGAAGATGCAGCAAGAGAAGGCATCAAGATCATCCCGATAACCGCAAGTGGAATCAATAGACAGACGGAGTTTTTAATGAAGTTCATGGCGATCGCAACAAATGGTACCTATGTATTTATAACAGACCATAGTGGTATCGGCAATCCGCATCTTGACCCAGTAGTTAAGGATTATGAAGTTGAAAAACTTAATGACTTATTAGTGAGGCTTCTATATAATTATACAAAGTCCAATGGTTGCAATGCTAATAATCCCATAGACAATGGAATCACTCTTTATCCGAATCCTGCAAGAGACTTTATAAATATAAATACGGACAAACCTATCAAGACACTAAAAGTGTTAAGCAATACTGGGAAGCTGATCAATACACAGACAGACGTTGAGACAGGCGAGACACGTATCGAGTTAAGTGGACTGATCGATGGTATGTATACGATACAGTGCGAAGGTGACGAAGTTGACTTTGTACAACCCATCATTGTTGTGAACAGGTAGTGATATACCTATATGCTTGAAAAAGTAATTATTGTCCCACTCTTTCTATATACAACTCAATTAGAAAGAATAGCCTTAGTTAAGCCTTATCCTTGTCCCTTGACGTGGCGGGGATTGCGGATCTATGTCATTGAGTTTTAACAACGTTGAAAGCTTAATATCATTAGCGCGCGCTACATCGATTAACGACTCTTGAGGCTTCAGTTGATATAAGGCTTCTCGCGTATTGGTCAATACTGCAAGACTAGACATCTCAACAGACAATCTTATCGGACTATCTACAGGATTGTTACCCAGAGAAGTTATGTGGAGACTATAAGGAGATTTTTCTATCCTTGATATCTCTGACAATTTTCTCTTCATAGCACCATAGAGCATATATCTTCCTTTGAGTGTAGAAGAATCATATCCAAGGTCTAATAAGTTTTCAAATCCTCCCACTTGTGAAAGATAGTAGTACAGATCACCTTGAGGTAATGTTAGATAGTACCCTTTAGTTGATCTCGGTATATACCATTTTGAAAATGAAGGATTATACTTCGCGATGGTTGCCTTGTCCAAACCTGTTACTCTGCTGATCTCATTGAATGATGTGTAATCATATACTCGGACAGTCGCCAGACTATTAATCATCTCTTGATATTCTGGATATAGGTTATGAACATGAGAGTAATTCATTAAGTAGCTCATAGCTACATACTTAGGTATGTATCTTCTTGTTTCTTTAGGCAAATAGCCTCTACCTTTCATGGACCAAAACTCTTCCTCTTGACTTTTTCTCAATGCTTTTCTGACATTACCAGGGCCACAGTTATATGCCGCCAGTGCTAATGTCCAATCACCAAATTGTTGATATAGATCTTTAAGATATTCTGATGCTGCTTGAGTCGATCTAATAGGATCGCGCCTTTCATCTACGGCATCATTGATTCGCAATCCATATAGCTTACCAGTACCTTTCATGAATTGCCAAAGACCTGAAGCACCTGAAACTGAAAGTGCATTTGGCTTTAAGCCTGATTCTATAACAGAAAGATATTTCAATTCAGAAGGTATCCCTTGCTTTTGAAACTCTGCTTCATATAATGGAAAAAACTGCTCACTGAGCCCTAGTAATCGTTCGCTTCCGCGACGATATTTTTTGATATATGTGTTAATTATACCGTGTACTTCTTCCGTATATCGAAGGTCCACCTCCGAATGAAGGCTTGCTATGCGTTGCTTTAATTCATTTTTGCTGACATCAGTATAGGAGGAATTATCTCCATTTGAGATGGCTGATGGTGCAAAAAGTGCAAACAATGACGTTATTATCACAGCTTTCACTGCGATAAACAATGTTTTGTTCATGGGTCAATATTTATTTCAATCGGCTTTCGCAATGCCTATATGGAGAAGATAATTTTGAAAAATAGGGATTATATCTCCCAAATATTCTTCTTCATATAGATTTAGGTATACATATGTTAACTAAATCGTGAGCAAATATAGAGTATTTCTTGCTGAAAATCACTCTTTAACACATATTCAAAAATCATAATGTGTATACTACACCTGCTTACGTGCAAATTTTGTACCAATACAATCTAAAAGTCAAAATATGCTTCAAATAAGGGGTTAACTCTTATGTAAGTAATGACTTAGGCCACTATAAATGGAATCTTATACAACTCTTGTAGGAAAACGACCTTTAGAACGACTCCGGCTATGCTACTTGGTATAGTAATGATGAAGAATTCTCACTATAGTTAGTAATCTATATTACATCATCCTAGCAAAGCTCAATAACTTCTGTTCTTCACATATGTCACTCATGACCTGTATACCATAAGGCATCGTCAGATGATCAGATGTTCTTGGTATAGATATAGCGGGATATCCTCCAAGGTTGGCCAATACAGTATAGATATCCGATAGATACATTGATATTGGATCCTTGATCATCTCACCCTTGGGCCATGCGATATCAGTTGTAGTTGGCATCACTATAAAATCATATTGATCAAATATCTCAGTCAAGCGCTTGATAATCAAAGTCCGCACCTGCTGTGCTTTAGTGAAGTACGCATCAAAATACCCAACACTCAATACAAAAGTGCCCATCATGATGCGCCTTTTGACTTCAGTACCAAATCCTTCCGATCTGCTCCGTTCATATAGTTCTTCAAGGTCTCTTATATCTTCAGATCGATGACCATATCTGATACCATCATATCTACTTAGATTAGAAGATGCTTCGGCAGTTGTCAAAACATAATATGCAGGCACGAGATAAGGTAACAGATCAAATGAGATCGCTTCACAACTATGTCCGTGATCTCTTAGTTCTTGTAAAAAAGTCTCACATCCTATTCTAATCTCGGGTAGCAATCCTTCATGATTCAGGACTTCAGGTATGAAGGCTATTTTATAATTAGATGAAGTTTTATTTTTTAAGACAGTAGGAGCTTCAATATTAAGACAAGTCGCATCTTTTGGATCAGGTCCAGACATCACAGACAGCGCAAGAGACATCGTATCTATATCTTTTGTCAATATCCCTATCTGATCAAATGAAGATCCATAAGCGATCAATCCATATCTGCTGATTCTTCCATAAGTGGGTTTCATCCCATAGATACCAGAGAAAGCAGCTGGTTGTCTTACACTACCACCTGTATCACTTCCTATACCGATCAGACATGTATCTCTTTCTACGCTTACAGCAGCTGCTCCACTTGATCCTCCCGGCACTCTGTTATTGTCAAGACCGTTGAGTGTAGGGCCGTAACGAGAGTGTTCATTAGTACTACCCATTGCAAACTCATCACAATTGGTACGTCCGATTATAATCGCATCTTCATCCAATAGTCTTTGGATGGCCGTTGCTGTATATTGTGATGTGAATGAACCCAATATATGTGAAGCCGCAGTGACTTTATGATCTTTATAGCAGAGTACATCTTTTATACTTATGACTGCGCCATAGAGTAATCCCAATTGCCCACTATCTTTTTCTAATTGCTGATCAAGCAACTTTGCTTTTGCAAATGCTTCTTCTTCAAAAATTTCTATATAAATATTGAGGCTCTCAGTTTTATTTATACGGTCTATATAAGAAGAGACAATATCGACCATCGACATTGATCCATCTTTCAGTGCGGTCTGTATGTTAGAAAGAGAATTGAGTTTGCTCATACTCACTTCCACTGGCTTATCAATTGATCCACTGACAATTTAGATTGTTCTCCAGTTTCCATATTTTTGAGTGTTATAAGTCTGTTGCTCATCTCTTCATCTCCGATTATAATTACAAAAGGATATCCCCCTTGATTTGCAAATTTCATTTGTTTCTTGAACTTGGCAGGTTCTGGATACAAGTCTATCGCTATGCCAGCTGATCTCAATTGAGATACTTGTGAGAAGGCA